>JAILDA010000089.1 GCA_024689865.1 Clostridia bacterium
CCGCATCTGTATCTGGCGGCGAACCCGGAGTTCGCGAGGACCTTCGCGGAAAAAGCGGTACAGTACGCTGAAAACAACGGAAAGGCGGCGGAGCATGCTTCTGTATAATACGATCGCCATGGCGATAGGCTTCGGGCTGGACGCGCTGCTGGGCGATCCCCACGGCTGGCCCCACCTTGTGATAGGCTACGGCAAGCTAATAAGCCTTCTGGAAAAGCTCTGCTACGACTGGAAGAACAAGCGTCTGGCAGGCGCGGTCCTGGTCGTCTGCATGCTGCTTTTTGCTGCAGGATCCGCGGGTCTGGTGCTGTACCTGTGCATGCTTTTGCACCCGGTCGTCTACGTAATAGTCGGCGGCGTGCTGTGCTGGCAATGCCTGGCGGCAAAATCCCTTAAGGTCGAGAGCGAAAAGGTTTACAAGGCGCTAAAGGAAGGCGGTCTTCAGAGCGGCAGGGACGCGGTGGCTATGATAGTCGGCCGCGACGTAAACGTTCTGGACGAAGACGGCGTGGTGCGCGCGGCGGTGGAGACCGTGGCCGAGAACACCTCGGACGGCGAGATAGCTCCGCTTCTGTACATGGCTCTGTTCGGGCCTGTGGGCGGATGCGTCTACAAGGCGATTAATACGATGGATTCCATGCTGGGCTACCGCAACGAGAGGTACGAGCGTTTCGGGACCGTTGCCGCAAGGCTGGACGACGTTGCGAACTTCATCCCGGCAAGGTTCGCGGCCCTGATAATGATGGTGGCTTCCGCGGCCGTTGGGCTTAACGCTCCGGACGCTTTCCGCATCTGGAAGCGCGACCGCTATAAGCACGCGAGCCCCAACTCCGCGCAGACCGAGTCCGTAATGGCAGGCGCTCTGGAAGTAAGACTGGCAGGCGATGCCGTATACGGCGGCGTCGTGCATAAAAAGGAATACATTGGGGACGACATACGCCCCATAGAGACGGAAGACATCCACCGTTCGCAGAGGCTGATGACCGTAACTTCGGTCCTGGCTTTTGCGGCTGCGGTGATAGTGCGCATGGCGATATTCATAATACGATGAGAACTTACGAACACGGCGGCGATGTGTACGCCGAAGAAAAAAGACCGATGGATTTCTCGGTCAACATAGACCCTCTGGGAATGCCGGAGTCCGTCGCGAAAGCTGCTGTGGAAGCTGTCCGCACGGAGCTTTCCTACCCGGATCCGTTCTGCAGGAGACTGACGGCGGCCCTGTCGGAAAGATACGGTGTGCCGGTGGAGAGCATAATCTGCGGCAACGGCGCGTCGGATCTTCTGCTGCGTCTGTGCGCGGCCGTAAAGCCAAGGAAGGTACTGGTCCCCAGGCCCGGTTTTTCCGAGTACGAAAGGTGCGCGTCGCTCTTCGGGGCGCAAGCTGAGTACTACGATGTGCTTGGCAAGAGCGCAGCGCAGATAACGGAAGGGATAAAGCACAAACTTACCGAAGCTCCTCCGGACTGCGCTATGTCCCTGGCTGCGACAGCTCCGCAGATGCTTTTCATCTGCCGCCCAAACAACCCGGACGGAAGCATGCTGAGCGCAAAGCAGGTTGCGGACATAGCGGAGCTCTGCGAGCGCATCGGAACGCTGCTTGTCGTGGACGAGTGCTTCCTGGAGTTTACGAAGGAGCGGAGCGCGGCGGAATTTACAAAAGATTACAGAACACTTGTTATAGTAAACGCGTTTACCAAGACCTATTCCATGGCCGGACTGCGTCTGGGCTTCATGTTCTGCAGCGACCGGGAGCTTATGGATAAGGCATACGCGCTGGCCAGTCCGTGGAGCGTTTCTGCGCCGGCTCAGGCGGCGGGTATCGCGGCCTGCAAAGAGGCCGGATTCCTGCAGAAAGCGCGCGAATACATAGACGTTCAGCGCGAATATCTGGTTCGGGAACTGAAGGACCTTGGCTTTAAGGTCTGTCCGTCCAAGGCGAACTTCCTGCTCGTAAAGGAGCCGGAAGATCTGCGGAAGGAATGCGGCCCCGGGGTCCGGGAACTGCTTGCGCAGCGCGGCATTAAGGTGCGCGACTGCAGGAGCTTTAACGGTCTGGACGACACTTACATCCGTCTGGGCGTCCGCACGGAAGAAGAGAACAAAGCGCTGGTAGAAGCGCTCAAAGATATAGCAAAGAGCAGATAACAGCGCTCAGGAATATGACAGAGCGCGGATAAACAGCGCTCAGGGAGACAGTAAATGGCTAAAGCAATAATGATCCAGGGCACCATGTCCAACGCCGGAAAGAGCATAGTGGCGGCAGGCCTGTGCAGAGTCTTTGCGCAGGACGGTTACAAGGTGGCTCCGTTCAAGAGCCAGAACATGGCGCTCAATTCCTTCATCACCAAGGAAGGCCTGGAGATGGGCCGCGCGCAGGTGGTACAGGCGGAGGCCGCGGGCGTGGAACCGTCGGTCCTCATGAACCCCATCCTGCTCAAACCGGTCACCAACATGGGCTCGCAGGTGATAGTCAACGGCGAGGTGTTGGGCAACTACAAGGCGCAGGAATACTACAAGATGAAGCACACCCTGCGTCCCGCCATTCAGAAGGCCTTCGATACGCTCTCGGCGCAGAACGACATAATCGTGATCGAGGGCGCTGGCAGCCCGGCGGAGATCAACCTTAAGGCGGACGATTTCGTAAACATGGGCATGGCCAAGATGGCAAAGGCGCCGGTGCTTCTGGTTGGTGACATAGACCGCGGCGGCGTTTTCGCGCAGCTCTACGGAACGATCGAGCTTCTTACGGAAGAGGAGAAGAACTACGTAAAAGCCACTATCATCAACAAGTTCCGCGGCGACGTAGAGATCCTAAAGCCCGGCCTTAAGCAGCTGGAGGATCTTACGCACAGGCCCTGCGCCGGCGTGGTGCCGTTCATCCACGCGGACATAGAGGACGAGGACAGCCTGTCGGAAAGGCTTGTAAAGACTGCTGCCGCAAAGATAAACATAGCGGTCATCCGTCTGCCCAAGCTGTCCAACTTTACGGACTTTACAGTGCTGGAGGCTACCGAGGGCATAGGCGTGCGCTACGTGTCTTCCGCAAGGGAACTGGGCGACCCGGATCTTGTCATCCTGCCGGGAACCAAGAACACGATATCGGACCTTAAGTGGGTGCGCCAGAACGGCCTGGAGGCCGCGATAAAGCAGCTCGCCGCTAAGGGAACGCCGGTGATAGGCATATGCGGCGGTTACCAGATGCTGGGCCGGACCATTACGGACGCGTCCGGCGTGGAAGGCGGCGGAAGCATTGCAGGAATGGGACTTCTTCCCATAGACACGGAGTTCGCGGAAGAAAAGCACCGCACCAGAGTCTCCGGAATCGCAAAGGCCGATAGCTTCTGGAAGGACTTCGACGGAGCGGAGCTTACAGGCTACGAGATCCACATGGGAGCGACCGCCCTGGCGGACGGAGCAAGTCCTCTGGATAAGCTGGACAACGGCCACGACGACGGCTGCGCAAGCGGAAACGTACTGGGCAGCTACCTGCACGGCTTCTTCGATTCCGCGCAGTGCCGCGAGGCTCTGATAGCGCTTCTCTGCAGGCGCAAGGGACTGGATCCGACGGAACTTAAAGCCTTCGATTACGCAGCATACAAGCAGCAGCAGTTCGACATCCTGGCGGACGGCATACGCGCCAATCTGGACATGAATATGATATACGACATCCTGGAAAAAGGAGTTTAAACATGAAGATCCAATTAGAACAAGTGCTCCCCATGGAGATAGAAAAGCGCAGCTTCGAGATAATAGAATCCGAGCTGCCGCATCCCATAGACCCGGCTCTGGCCCCGATAATAAAGCGAGTCATCCACACCAGCGCGGACTTCGAATACGCGGATACTCTGTGCTTCTCGGAGGACGTTGTGGCAAAGGCTCACGAGGCCATAAAGAACGGCGCCTGCATTGTTACCGACACCCAGATGGCCAAGGCCGGCATCAACAAGAAGAACCTTGCCAGATACGGCGGCGAAGTTTATTGCTTCATAGCGGACGAGGACGTCGCGGCAGCCGCGAAAGCTAACGGCAGCACACGTTCCGCGGCTTCCATGGACAAAGCCGCGTCGCTGGGAAAACCGCTCATCTTTGCGATAGGCAATGCTCCCACGGCGCTGGTACGCATCTGCGAGCTGATAGAAGAGGGAAAGCTGGATCCGAAACTTGTCATAGGTGTTCCCGTGGGCTTCGTAAATGTGGTACAATCTAAAGAGCTTCTGATGCAGGAACCTGTGCCTTACATAGTGGCTCGAGGCCGCAAGGGCGGCAGCAACGTGGCGGCCTGCATAGTAAACGCGCTGCTGTACATGCTCGGCAGATAGGGCGGTACAGCGTTTGCACCGGAAGGATCTCCAAACAGGTACCGGCAGATGCTCATTACTTTTTTTAACGCTATCTCGCACTTTCTTGTAGACGCCGCCTGCGTGGCAGCTCTGTTTTCCTTCGGGACGGAGACTCTTGCTTTAAGCAGCGCGGTGATCGTTTATAATACGCTTGCTTTCTCCACGCAGTGCCTTGTGGGTCTGCTGATGGACCGCGTCTTGAGGCGTGACAGGACCCGTTCGGACTATTTAATGCTCTGCGGCACAGTGCAGGCTGCGGCCATGTTTTTAGTGGCTGCCGCGGCGATCTATCCGTTTGGGCTCATGATAAAGGCCGTGCTGATAGGCCTTGGCAACAGCGTGTTCCATGTCGCGGGCGGTTCCGTTACTCTGGACCGCAGCGGCGGCAAGGCTGCGCCTCTTGGAATATTCGTGGCGCCGGGCGCTTTCGGCGTTACTCTCGGAGTCCTTTACCCGCAGATCATAGATTACATCTGCGCCGCGCTCGGCATAGCCGCCGTAGCGTGCTTCAGCATATACAGAAGGTCCGTATTTTACAAGGACCTCGGCGACACGGCAGAAAAAACGATGGCTGCCGGACAGGCGTCCGTGCATGGTGCGGCAGATCCGAATGCTGACGGAAAAGGATTAGCTGCGGATACACTTACAAGGAAGGCCGCACAGTCCGATTCCATACTTCCGGTCGCGTTCCTTACGTTTGCGGTCGCGGTCCGCGCCATAGGTGGCTCGGCAGCGGAATTCACCTGGAAGACCGGCGCCGCGACATCGCTTCTGCTTACGCTCTTCGTGTTCCTGGGCAAGGCTCTGGGAGGATTCGTCTGCGGCAGGCTGGGCGTCGTAAAGCCGGCAATTGCAAGCATAGTTGTCGCCGCCATCCTTACTGCGTTCTTCGCGTGGAGCATGCCTCTGTCGTTTGTCGGCCAGCTGCTGATAAACCTCAGCATGCCCGTCACCCTGTGGCTGATGTACAGGCACATTCCGGACTACCCGGGGCTGGCGTTCGGCCTTGCGGCATCCGCGCTCTGGCCTGGCACCCTGATCGGCGGCCTGATAAAACTCACAGGACCTTTACAGAGTCTTCTTATCATCGTCTGTTTCCTGCTTGGCCTAGGTGCTATAATATACTCGGAAAAAGTTCTGCGTAAGTAGATCGTCCCGGCGCTAAGGCCGCCCTGGAGGTAACTGTATGAAACGTTTTCGCATACTCGCAATTACGCTGCTGCTGATAGTTCTCGGAACTTCGGCCGCCTTTGCGGACATTACCCCTATCCCTGTGCTGCTCGTCCGTTCTGGCGCGCTGTACATTATTATCGCTGTAATAGTGTTGATAATTGCACTGATCCTTCTGCGCCGTTCGCTCAGAAAACGCAGCATGATGATCGACGGCAATGAGGCGGAAAAACCCGAAGATAACGAAGTTAACTAGTCGATACGAAGGAGGTCCGGAAAATGAAACGTTTTCGCATACTTGCAGCCACGCTGCTGCTGATAGTTCTCGGCTCTGCTTTCGCGTTCGCGGACTTAGCTCCGATGCCCAGGACCGACCCTGCGCAGGTCGTCGCTATCGCCGTTGCGGTAGTCGTGATAATAGTTGCCATCGTTCTGCTCCGCCGCGCCGTCAAAAGGCGCAGGCTGGTCAACGACGGCATGGAGCCGGAAGAGCCCAGCGATCAGACGCTCCGCTGATCAGGATCGGACGCATTGATACGTATTATCTGATCAGCATTTTTTTCGTTGTGCCGCTCTTTTCTGTCCGCAATGTTCTACCACACATTCTGGAGCAACCCTATACTGTACAACGGAGCCGCCTGCATCCTGACCGTCATCATCGAGGTCTGCTGGTTCCGTATTTTCAGGTATAAAAGGCCGCTGGACCTTGGCATAATAGCTCTTTCCAACGTGGTCACCAACGTGGCTCTCAATACCTTCCTGGATCTGGTCCCGGACGCGTTCGGCGTGCCGTGGCTTATCATCCTGGAACTGCTGGTGGTCGCGGCGGAATACCTGATCTACCGCAAAGCCTTCGGACCGTCCCGCAGGCTCCTGATCCTAACGTTCTTTGCCAACGTGCTGTCGTTCTTCATTGGCGCGCTGATCTACAACATCTTCTGACGCAGCGATCTAAAATCGCTGTATAAATTGACATTCTACGGGCTTGCCTATAGAATGTTTTTTGTATTAGTAAACATATATTATCCGCAATAGTTATCGAAAGGACACAAGTCATGGAATTCGGCATCAACAGTCCGGTACTGTTCGTACTGGCGGGGATCATCGTTGCCGTGGTGCTTGCGCAGTCTGTCTTCTTCCTCGTTAAGGCGTGGAAGAGGGCAAAGCAGCTTGGCATGGACAGCGCCAAACTTAAACGCATAGCGCGCACGGCGGCCATCTTTACCATCGCTCCGGCGATAGCGATAGTCATAAGCGTAATAACGCTGTCCAAGGATCTGGGCCTGCCGCTCCCGTGGCTGCGCCTTTCCGTCGTGGGCAATCTGTCGTACGAGACCATAGCCGCTACCAACGCGGAGAACGCCATGGGTCTTTCCTTCGGGCAGGTGACCGGCCTTACGGCAACGCAGTACGTAACAATAGCGTCTGTAATGACCATCTCCATTTTGGTGGGCATATGGCTGGTGCCGCTGATCGGCAAAAAGCTCCTGACCGGCGTCATCAATCTGGAGAAGCGCGACAAAAAGTGGGCGGACATCTTCCAGAACTCCATGTTCATAGGCATGATCTCTGCCTTCGTGGGCTTCGTGTTCTGCGACGTTGCCGGTGTGTTCAAAGGGGACTTCACCGGTCTGATCCCGGTGTGCGTATTCGTCGTTTCCGCGCTCGTGATGGCGGTCTGCGGGCTGCTGCTCAAAAAGACCGGCAAGCGCTGGATAATGGACTACGCGCTGCCCATAAGCCTTATCCTGGGAATGGCCGCGGCGATACCCATCACCGCGTGGCTGTCGTAGAAGGGAGGACGAGACGATGAAAAAAGAAATGACTTACATCGATCAGGTCCACAGCTTCGGACGCAAGTGGAACATATTCGTAATGATAATGCTGATAGCCTACCCGGTGGCTACGGCGCTGATATTCAGGACCGGTCCGGACTGGCACGGATTTACGATGGGACTCATCGCTACGGCGCCCATGTACTGGGCCGTCGCGGTTGTTGAGACCATTACCTACGTGCCCATGCTGGGCGCGGGCGGATCCTATCTGTCCTTCGTTACCGGAAACATCTCCAACCTTAAACTGCCGGTGGCGCTCAACGCGCTGGAGCAGGCGGACGTTAAGGCCAGCTCGGAGGAGGGCGAGGTGATCTCCACGATCTCCATAGCGGTCTCCAGCATAGTTACGACGATAATAATCATAATAGGCGTGTTGCTCATAAGGCCGCTCACTCCGGTGCTCAACGCTCCGGTGCTGGCTCCTGCTTTCGCGCAGATGGTCCCGGCGCTGTTCGGAGCTCTGGGCGTGGTGTTCATAGCCAAGAACGTAAAGATCGCGGTCGCGCCGCTCATCCTGATGCTGATACTGTTCATAGCGGTGCCGGCTCTCAACGCGGGGACCGTAGGCATAATGGTGCCCGTGGGCGTTCTGTTCACGCTGGGCGTATCCAGGCTGATGTACAAGAAAGGCATGCTGTAGTTCGGGCTGGTAGTAGTTTGAAATGCAGGTCTGCTTTGCCGGACCTGACAGGTGTTTGTTATGATCGGTTACATTATTTTAGCGATAATAGTCATATTCCTTGCGGTGCTGCTTATCAGGACTGCGGCGTTCAAACCTGCGCCCCAGCCCGCTGAAGACTTTGCGGACGTGGAGTTCGACAAGGCCAAAGCCGCGGACTGCCTTGCGCAGCTGGTAAAGTGCAAAACGGTGTCCTTCACGGATCATTCGCTGGAGGACGACGCGGAGTTCGAGAAGCTTATCGGACTGCTGCCGTCGCTCTATCCCAACGTGTTTAAGACCTGCGACTTTACGAGGCTTGCGGACCGCGGCATACTGTTCCGCTGGCCGGGCAAAGGCTCCGCCAAGGGCGAAGCGCCCAAGGCTTGCAAGGCAGACGAAGGCCCCTCCGTACTTATGGCACACTACGACGTGGTGCCTGTGGAGGAAAAAAACTGGGAGAAGGATCCCTTCTGCGCGGAAGTAGTGGACGGTGTAATGTGGGGCAGAGGAACGCTGGACACCAAGGTCACCTTCAACGGCGCCCTGTTCGCGGCGGACACGCTCATCGCAAAGGGATTCGTTCCTGAAAAGGACGTATACATGGCCTTCTCCGGTCAGGAGGAGATAAACGGCAAAGGGGCCGTGCACATAGTCGACTGGCTGATGGATCGCGGCATAGAGCCTGCCATGGTGGTGGACGAAGGCGGCGCTGTGGTGGAAGGAGTCTTCCCCGGAGTCTCCGGCGCCTGCGCGCTTATAGGAATAGCGGAAAAAGGCCTTATGAATGTGGATTTCAAGCTGGATACGAACGGCGGCCACGCTTCCGCGCCGGCTCCACATACGCCTGTGGGCAGATTGTCGCAGGCCTGTGTGGACATAGAGAACCACCCCTGCAAGAGCCACTTTACCGAACCCGTCCTTAAGATGTTCGACACTCTCGGCAGGCATTCCGGCTTCCTGTACCGCCTTATCTTCGCCAATCTCTGGTGCTTCGGCGGCGTGCTGGACATGATATGCAAAAAGAGCGGCGGCGAGCTCAACGCGCTGGTGCGCACCACCACCGCGTTCACGCAGATGAGCGGCAGCAAGGCCAACAACGTAATACCGCCTTCCGCGTCCATGACGGCCAACGTGCGCATCAACCCGGCGGATACTTCGAAGACTGTTCTGGAGCACTACCGCAGCGTAATAAAGGATCAGGAAGTAAAGATAGAGGCCAACGTGGAGGCCGAGCCCAGCCGCATCTCCCGCACGGACGTGGATGGCTGGGAGCGTGTGTGCAGGGCAATACGCGGAACGTGGAAGGGCACACTGGTGTCCCCGTACCTTATGGTGCAGTGCTCCGACAGCCGCCACTACGGAAAGCTCTCGGACCGCGTGTATCGCTTCTCCGCAATGGATCTTACGTCCGAGGAGCGCCGCATGATACACGGCAGCAACGAGCGCATACGCCCGGACTGCCTTGCCCGCGCCGTAGAGTTCTACATCAGGCTGATAGAGCAGTGCTGATCCGGCATATCCGGCAGACACATAAAAGCGCGGCACAGGCAGCTTTTCAGAAAGGGTCTTCAGACGATCATCCCAAGTTTGCCGTTTTTACGGTCTTTTGGGAACGAAAAACCGTATTTATGCCATATAATTGCCTGCTTTACGGTATTTTGGGATGAAAAAGTCCGTCATATGTCCCATATTTACCTGATTTACAAAGATTTGGGATGAAAAAGCCTGTTCTGCTCGCCAAATTTGCCGGTTTTGATATTATTTGAGCGGCTTTATCCCAAATATAATTATTTCGTCATAGATTGGGATGAAAAACGGCTATATCCCGTCCCAACCCCCGGCGATTTATTAATTTATGGGACGAACGTCTAATGCCCGCAGATACAAAGAACGGGGGCTTATGGCTGAAACCTACTATAACTTAAGACTCAAGGGCCGGGAAACAAAAAACTCTTTGCAATTCCGGCCCTTTGTGTTATTATATCCCTTGCACCGGCACAGTCCGGCCGCGCAGAAGAATACGGTCCATTAGCTCAGCTGGGAGAGCGTCTGGGTGACAACCAGAAGGTCACAAGTTCAAGTCTTGTATGGGCCACCAGTCAGAACCCTTGAAATTTCAACGATTTCAAGGGTTCGTTATTTTTTGAAAAATCGACGAAAATCATTTTTTCTCCATTTTTTCTCCACCAGTCGTCTTTCGGGTCATTTTTAGTGGTCCCAACTCGCGAATAATAATGCAATCCGAATGTATTTTGGGCTGCCTTTTGTTGTCTAAGAGTTCCGTGTTTATTCGAAAAAAAGGTTAATAATCTCTAAAAAGTATCAAAAAACGAGTTGCTATTTCAGAAAAAAGTTCATGTCTAAGGGGTGAGTGGAAACGACCGCTCACGAACTTTGAAAGCTGAATAGTCACTCATCAGATACATTATCTGAGTTATGGGAGAGGATCTCTATCAGAACAGTTCTCCGCGTTTAAGGTCGAAGTAGGAGAGGGTATGCATGTCGTGCTCCGCAAGGCCTTGCTGTTCCTTAAGGAAGCGCTCGCGCGGGAGCTCTCCGCCTATCTCCGCTGTCAGGAGCATTTCCTCCGTTCCGAAATACTGAGCGATAAGGCGGCCTTTGGGATCCCAGACTGCAAGGCCTCCGCCGCGCAGATCTTCCGATGTTTTGGAACCGGTGGATCCTGCAAGCGATGAGCAGTTGTCAGCATTTTCCGGAGCTTTTGTAAGCAGGTTGCAGGCTGCGGCAAAGCAGCCGTTGTCCGACGCTCTGGCCGGCAGGTGTACCTGCCAGTTTTCTTTGCATCTTTCGCCGCTTATTCCGCTGGCGTATGGGAAAAGCAGCAGCTGCGCGCCTTGCTTTCTGTACTCGGCGGATATCTCCGGGATGTGGCTCTCCCAGCAGAGCTGCATGCCGCAATCGACAGGACCGCGTGATACCGGAAATTCGTTTCCTGCTTCGAAATACAGGGCTTCTCTGCTGCCCGGGTGGGTCTTTCTGTAGATGGTCCTTTCCCCGCCGCAGTAAAGCTCTTGGGAAATATAAAACTTGTCTCCGAGCTTTTCCATGAATCCGAAACATACTGCGATCCCAAGCTTTTCGGCGGCAGATTCCACGTCGGAAACAGGTCCGTCACCGATGCTCAGCGCCAGCTCAGCCGCTCTGTCCGGGGCGTAGCCGGTAAGGCTGCATTCCGGGAAAACAGCAAGAGCAGCTCCGCCATCCGCGGCGTCCTTCATGTATGCTTTTATCTTTTCCGCGTTGGCGCTTGCGTCCCTGGGAACGGGGCATATCTGCGCCAGGGCGATCCTGATACCTTTCATTTGCGGTCGTCTCCTTTTACTCCCGGTATTTTTCCCGGAACTCCGCCGGCGTGCAGTGGGCAAAGCTCTTGAACACGTGGTAGAAGTACTGCAGATCCACGTATCCGCTCTGCACAGCAACGTCCTTTATGTCCTCGTCCGAATAGATCAGCAGACGCTGCGCCTCGCCCATGCGCTTGCTCATTACGTACTCGTTTACGGTGTAGCCGGTAACGGCTTTGAACTGCCTGCTGAGGTTGCCCTCGCTTACGTAGAACCTGTCGGCAACGTCCTTGATCTTTAGCTTGTTCCTGTAGTTTACGTCCAGGTACTGCAGCACCTCGGACACCAGTTCCTTTTTGCTCTTGTGCTTTCTTTCCCTTGGGGGAACGAAGCTCTCGGCTTTCTTTTTTACTATGTCCAGCACCGCGTCCAGAAACTTGCCGCATATGGCAGTCTTTTGCGGGTCCTTGTAATTATCCATAAGATAGCGGAAAGCGGCGGCAGCCACTTCGAAATCCTTGCCCAGAGGCAGAGGCGGATCCACGTAGGACGGGATCACATGGCCGTCCGGAAGGCCGTCCACCTTAACGCCGGACACTTCTATGCAGATCTGCTCCAGAGGATCATCCGGATCCGACCTTTCCGAGTGCGAGACGCCGGGATCCTTTACCACCATCAGCCCTTTTTCTATCGTGTATTCCTTGCTTGCCGCGTAAAAACTGCCGCGGCCCCTAAGCACCAGCGACAGCTCCGCGGAGCTCTCGTGAGAATGCAGCGGAAAGCTCCAGTCGGGCTGGGGCGCTACGTATACTATTTCTTTTACAGACGGAAGATCCATTGTGTTGCTCCGTTTCTCAGATTCCGGCAAAGCGCTGGATTTTACAATAAAATGTCAGGATATTATAATGCAAATCGCTCAAAACCGGATAATAACGCAATTATCTGCTAGTATTTTACAACTAAACAGCAGTATCGTCAAATTGAAAGATCCTGCCGGAAACGCTACAATTTAATCGTAAAGCAAACAAATTGCAAGTAAACCAAACAAACAAAACGCGGCACACAAAGGAGAAAAACAATGATCAAGATCGTAGCAAAGATGCATCTTAAGGAAGGCGCTCTCAAGGAGTTCAAGGAGCTTACAATAGATCTGGTAGCCAAGGCAAAGGCCGAGGCCGGCAACTGCGGCGAGTACAGCTTCAACCGCAACCTCTCCGACCCCTGCGACATCTGCGTAGTGGAGTTCTGGAAGGACATGGCTGCCATCGATTTCCACAACAACACGGAGCACTTCACCTCCACCTTCCCCAAGCTGGCGGCGCTGTGCGACAGAGACCCCATCGTGGAGCTCTTCGAGGAGATCTAAGCAATAAACAGTTAACAGACAGGGCTCCGGCATTCACGGAGCCTTTTTCTTTAGTTCAGCGATCAGGTTCTGAAAGAGGTGACTGATATGGGCATGGAACAGAAGACGGGTTTTTCCGTCGACAAGGAAAAATGCATCAGATGCGGGAACTGCGTAAATACTTGCTCCGGAATGGTGCTGGTACCCGGCGAGGACGGAGCTCCGCGCATGAAGGAGTTCGAACGCTTCGGCTGGCGCGGTTGCTGGAGATGCCAGCACTGTCTGGCCGTATGCTCCGCAGGAGCAATATCCATATTCGGCAAAAGACCGGAGGATTCGCTTCCGCCGCCGCCCGAAGACATGGGCGGATACATGGAACGTCTCGTCGTAAACAGGCGCTCCTGCCGGAGGTTCCTTGATAAGAACGTAGACGCGGACATCCTGGACAGCATACTTTCGGCCATGGCTGCAGTTCCGACCGGAGGCAACGCCATGGGGGTCGAATATACCGTGATCGACGACAAGGACCGCGTAAACGAGATCCGCAGAGCCGCTTACGCCAAGATGGACGCAGACGCAAAAAAACACATCTATACGCATAGTTTCAGCGACTTTTATTATGGTAAAATGAAGGAGTCGGAAAAGACCGTACGTAAAGGAGACCTTTTGTTCTGCGGCGCTCCGCATCTGTTCATCGCTCACGAAAGGTGCTCCGGGAAATGGGCGGAGGACGCAAAGACCAACTGCCACATCGCA
>JAILDA010000094.1 GCA_024689865.1 Clostridia bacterium
ACCCGGCGCAGCTGGAGAACATCTTCGATTCCTGCGATCTGGTATCCATGAGCTGCGTGATAGGCGTTCCGGATCCCTACAAGATGCAGAAGGTAAAGGTGTTCGTCGTGCCCGCAAACGGCGTGGAGCCCAGCGACGCCACCAAGGAAGAGGTACGCAAGTATGCGTCCAAGCGCATTGCCAAGTACGCCATGCCCAAGGATCTGGAGTTCCGCGCGGAGCTGCCCAAGACCCTGGTAGGCAAGGTGGCTTACCGCAAGCTGGAGGAAGAAGAGGAAGCGAAGCGCAAGGCTGCCGCCGAGGCAGAATCCGCCAAGGCGGCGGAAGAGGCCGCAAAAGCATAGCCCTAACGGCATAAACGAATGACAGAACTCCCGGAGAGATCCGGGAGTTTTTGCGTGCGGAAAACAATTTTTGAAAAAGCTGTTGACGCGAAACCGTATTACTCGTATAATACGGTTGAAAGAACTGTATTAGTCGTGTAATACGGATCGGCGTCGGCTCATTAGCCGGAAAGGAAAAACGATGAATTGTCCAAATTGCGGCGCGCCTATGGAAGAAGGATACATTTACTGCTCCAGTCTGGTCCATCCGATGTTTTATCTTCCGGAGCAGATCAATCGCGGTCTGGCAAACAAAATGCATAAAGTCGGCGAAGGAAAAGGGTTCTTTCTGACCGACCCCGGGTCTTCTGTTCTTCAAAACAGGGTCAGGGCCGTTGTTTGCAGAAAGTGTAAATGCGGGATCATATATTTCCCGGACGTAGAATAGGTCATCGATCATAGCATGGTAGATTTCAGCGGATTCAAAACAGAGGTGGGTATGCCCATATACCTGCAGATCCTGTACTTCATAGAAAGAGGCGCAGTGGCGGGCAGCATAGCGGACGGAGACGAGCTTCCGTCGCGCAGGGTGCTGTCCGCGCTCCTGGGCATAAACCCCAACACCGTGCAGAAGGCCTTCAGGCTCCTGGAGGAGGAAGGCCTCATAGAGTCCAGAAGCGGCGCTAAGAGCTTCATGACTCTCGATGCGGACAAGATATCCAAACTGCGCGTTTCGTTGCTTACAGCGGACATCAGGGGCCTTGCAGGGGCACTTAAGCGCACGGGTATAGACAAGGCGGAAGCGCTGCGACTCATAGACAGGTTCTGGGACGAGGAGGCAGGCGATGAAGAAGTTTGACATACATCGCTGGTGGATCCCCGGGAAGCCAATGTGGGGCTTCTTCACACTGGTGGTCGTTCTGACGCTGGGCCTTATCTTAATATCGGAGGACGCGCTTTCTGCAAGGATGCTGCGTGCACTGAGCGCTGCAGGGCTCAAGATGGTCGACGGAAAGGTGTTCGCCTACGGAGGCGTCCATCCTGCCGGCACGATGGCTTCGGTGAACGACATCATCAGGGGCACCTTCCAGACGTTCTGGCTGGTGCTGATCGTGTGCCTGGACAGGATCGGCATATCGTACCGCGGGCTGAGGAGGGACAACAGCATATACATCATGAAGCGCGTTCCCGCAAAGGAGACGTTCCGGCGCTGCGCCGTGATCCCGCTGCTGACTGCGCTGGCGGTACTGATACTGATGCTGGTCCTGGTGCTGCTGTTCCGGGCGCGCTACATGGCGATCATTCCGCCGGAGGCGATGCCGCCCGCAGAACCGTTCAGACCGTTCTACGCATTCATACCCAGGAGCTGGAACCCCTGGGAAATGTTCAGACTGTATTACTAGGAGGTGCAGAGATGCTTGAGATAAAAGGCCTCAACAAAAGATACGGGTCCAAACCGGCCCTGGAGAATATATGCCTGTCCTTCGGGCCCGGCGAGATAGTCGGTCTGTTCGGAGAGAACGGCGCCGGCAAGACCACGCTCATGAAGTGCGTCCTGGGCTTTCTGCGCTACGACGGCAGCGTCCGTCTGGACGGCGAGCCCGTAAGCCGAAAAAACATAGCGCATCTGTCGTTCGCCACCTGCGAGCACAGCTTCTTCCCGGACGTTACTGCAAAGTTCCACGCGGAGTTCTTCGCGGAGCATTTCGGGACCTTCAGGCAGAAGCGCTTCGAGGGGCTGATGGAGTTCTTCGGCCTGCCGGACAACAAGCCGATCAGGACCTTCTCCACCGGTCAGCAGAACCAGTTCGAGGTGATCCTGGCGTTGTGTCAGGGCGCGGACTACATACTTATGGACGAGCCCTTCGCGGGTAGCGACGTGTTCAACCGCGAGGATTTCTACAAGGTCCTGGCGGGCATACTGGAGCCGAATGAGACGGTCATCCTTTCCACACATCTTATAGAGGAAGTCTCCGGCTTCGTGAGCCGCACGGTGCTGATCCACGAAGGAAAGATAATAGGCGACGCGTCCGCGGACGAGCTGGAGGAGAAGGGCCTGTCGCTGATCGACTACGTAAAGCAGACCTACAACTACCGCGCCGACAGGGTGGCAAGAGCTATCGAAGAGATAAGCGGATCGGAGCAGCAATGAAAGACGATCTATTGATACTGAATACGCTGGGAAGGCGCCGCCTTCCGCGCCTGCTGCCGGTGATAATACTGGGCGCCGCGGCGATCACGCTTGTGGTGATAAGCCATGGGTCGCTGATTTTCAGGATCGGGCGAGTCGAGTACGGCGACGTCGTGTATCACAGGTTCAGCAGGAGCGCGGGCTACTGGCTCCGCTGGCTTTTGTGCCTTGAGCTGTTCTGGGCCGCCGTTGTGCTCAGGGGACCGTTCAGCAAGCGGTCCAAATGCCGCTATACCATAGGAATGCTGCGGGTGTCAGAGCGCAGGATCTTCCTGCTCTGCTGCCTGTTCAACGTGCTCGTTTACCTGCTTATATGGGCATCGCTCTGCTGCGCCGCTGTCATCATAGGAAAGACGCTGAACGCGGCGGGGGCTTTCGGGACCAGTCCGCAGGCGCTCTACGCGGAATACATGTTGGACGGCTATATGCAGCAGTTCGTTCCGATGGACAACGTTCCCGTGACCGTGTCGATGATACTGTTCATGGTGAGCATGGGGCTCCTTTCCGCGCGCGATTTCGCGGTGAACATGAAGGGCAAGCCCGGCGCGCTGCAGCTGTTTGCGGTCCTGATCTTCATGTGGACCGGCGCGGCTTTCGGCGCCGGCGTGCACATTGTAGGATGGCTGGTCCTGTCTGCGATCATGTTCATGTTAGCGGTGGGGTCAGTCTGGTTCAGCATGATGGATCTCAGCAGAGGCACCAACGTGGAGGTGGACGATGGAGAATAGAAGACCGAAAGTATGGATGCTCGTTCTTGCGGTCCTTGCCGCCTCCGGCGTTGCGTTCACGTTTGCGAGCGCTTCTTCCATAAGATCCGCCGCGGACGAAGTATCCTACGTGCAGAAGAGCTCGTACGGGGATCCGTCCGCAGCCGAGGGCATAAGCGTCAGGTTCACCAACACCGCCTGGGGTTCCGGGTACCTGACATGGTTCACGGACCTCAGCGTTTCCGGAGGCAAAGAACAGATAAACGTCAGCCACAAATACGAGGATTCTCTGACCCGCGACACCGGCGATCCCACCCGCGACGAGATACAGATCTACGCGGAGCTGGACGACTCTCCGGCGCTGCGGGAACTCGCGGAGGAGGCCGCGCGCGGGCTTCAGGTCTACGAGGAGACAACGTTAAAGATAAAGGTCTCGGAATATATGGACTACGCTCCTGTCACCGCTCAGTATTTCGTAGGGACCAGGACTTTCAACTCCCGGCTCAGGTTCGATCCGGAAGGAAAGGTGGAGGAGCCGACGGACAGGACCAATGAAGTCCTGAGCAGCTTGTTCCGCATAAAGGTGCCGGACGATGTTTCGGCCGCTGTCCGGGTCGTAAGGACTCCCGACAAGGACGGTCAGATGAACTTCAACTATTACGTCAGCAGTTTAGAAAAAGACAACCTTTCCTGGGCCTACTACCACGGCATATACGGGCGGTATTATGAAGGGGCGTTCTACGTCTATCTTTACGACTTTTCCGATGACCCGTATTTCGACGATCTGGAGCTGGGTTCCCCGGAGGACGGTTCGAATCCGTACAAGATATACCGGATCCCGGTCATAGAGCATACCGGCATAGACGGTCATCTTTGGTGCGAGCTGGATGTGGATAATATAACCGTATGCGGCGAGTTTGCGGAGGATGCCGGCGGGGCCGGTTCCGCGGTCTCCGCAGACGGCAGCAGGGCGATGCTTCTGACGATATCCGGCGGCCGTTTTACGGCACACACAGTGGACTTTGCGCAGGGCGGAAAACTGCAGTCCATGGACCTGTGCGCCGCGGGGCCCTACGAAGACGATCCGGCACTGCATTACGACGTGATCTTTAAGGACGACTACTTCGTTCTTAACGTCGACGGGTACGGCTACTGCGTGGTATATCCTTCAGGGAGCGGGTATGCTTTGTTCCACGCGCCTACGGACGGCAAGGTCGAAGCGGAGGAGCTGGCAAGATGGCGCACGCACCGCTGGGATCACGTTAAGCCCTATGACGTAAAGTTCGAGAACGGCAGACTGATCGTGGCGGCGTTTGCAGGCAGTAGATTCGAGGAGGTTGCTGACAGACAGTCTTATAACGGCGTTCGCGGCGACGGCATTTGCCTTGCGGTGTACACGAAGGACGGCCTGCAGTATTTCGGCCGCTGGACCAGCACCCTGTTCGATCTGAATCAGGTGCTGATCAACGAGCTTACCTGCGGCATCGAGATACGTTAGGACACGGGGAACGACCCTCTTTGTCCGGAAATTACTCGCGGGGGCTGCTCTCCCGCAGAATGGCCTGATCAAGCTCCCGGCCTGCCCGGGAGTTTTTGATATAATTTAGTTGTGACTATTTAACGTTTCGTGTGTCTATACATTTGAAAGGAGGTAGGAAGCATGGATCAGCAAGTCTTCCAGGTTTTGTATGAGACCCATTACAAAGCCCTGCTTCACTATCTCCTGTCGCTCTGCGGAAACCTGTACGACGCGGAGGATCTGGCGCACGAAGCGTTTCTTAAGTACGAGAAAGGGCTTCCGAGTTTCCGTAAGGACTGCTCGGACTACACGATGCTCTGCACCATAGGCCGCAACCTGTACCTGAACCGCAGAAGGAAAGACGCCCGGGTCGCGCCACTGGAGGAAGATCTCCCGGAACAGGGCTCCCTGGAGGATCAGCTGAGCGATAAGGATCAGGCCCGGAGGATACACGAGATACTGCACGAACTGCCGGAACCCTACAAGGAAGGGTTCATGCTGAGAGTGTTCGGAGAGCTGGAATTCAAGGCGATAGCGAAACTCTTCGGGAAGAGCGAGAGCTGGGCGAAGATGACTTATTACAGGGCGAAAGCCAGGATAACGGAGAAACTGGAGGGGGCAAAATGAATACGACAAGCTGCGGAATAATACAGGACCTGCTGCCTCTTTACGCGGACGGCAGCCTCAGCAAGGAGAGCGCGGAGCTCGTGGAGGCCCACATTGCCGGATGCGATGAATGCAAGGCGCTGCTGGAGCAGATGCAGAAAGAAACGAATATAGAAGTCCCGACCGCGAAAGTAACGGCTCCGGTGAACAGGATCAAAAAGCAGGCTTTCGGAGTAGGTGCCATTATATTCGGAGGTATTCTGGCTATAGCGCTTTGTGCGTTTCTTGCGATATCCATCAAATACGCCTGGCCGGTGATGCGCGGTTTCGCTCCGATGAGAGCAGAGGATCTTACCATAACGACCGAGGGCGACAAAGTAGTGATCACTCCGAAGGAGTCCGATTTCGGCTATCATATATACTATGTCTACAGAGTAAACGACGATGAGTCTTTCAGTATGTTTATGACCTACGGCGACATAAAAACGCAGTACACGAATGCTTCCAGGATACCATCAAGATACGGAGGCGCGAAGACTGCATATATCTGGAGCCCGGTGAATGCAGAGATCACGTTCGGAGAAAAAGATGGCGGCAGATTTTTGGAAACAGGTTTTTCGGGCGGAGGGCTGACTGAAGAGGGCTACGCAGGCGGAGACTGGAGTTTTTCATATCCTACAAGAATAACGTTGAACGGTAAGATCAGAGATATCTATTATCTTTCGGAACTCAGCGAAAAAAAGTGCATGGAACTGACCAGCGTTATGCATGAGTATTGGCGCGGAGTTTCGCCAAGATATTCGGCAGCGGAAGACGATTATCCAAACGGAACATACTATGAACTGATCCCTACAGACGGTTTCGACTTCGACTCTCTGGGAGAGGCCAAACTGATCTGGAGCGCGGAATAAGGCAGATAACAAAACTCCCGGACCTTTCCGGGAGTTTTTGATTGCTTGTTTTCGGAACCTTGGATCCGTCCCCGACAGCTTCTGCTGTTTTGGACCAGAGAACCGTCCCCAAAGTTCACTGTACGTCGTCCGGGATCATGCAGGTGGGGCAGTCCGGCTCCACGGTTATGCCAAGGTCGCCCATCACCTGGCCCATCATGGCTATCTCGGCTTCTCTCATGTCTTTGTAGCCAAGGCAGGTGACGGAGTTCTCCTGGATCTTGTAGACGAAGTCTTCGCCTTTGGCCTGCATGTCCTTGATGTGAGCCAGCAGCTTCTCCAGAGTCTCCTCGGAGTAGGTGTTCAGCTCGCTGGTTTGGTAGGTCTCGATGGACGCCCACTGGCCTTCCTCAGAGGCGTGCAGCGGCCTTCCGCCAAGGGCCAGAAGCGGGTACTGCTTGCGGAGCTCTTCGGTCTGCGCCAGCATTATCTTCCAGATGGCCGCGACAAGTTCCTTCTTTTTATCGGAGATGGCCGGAAGCAGGCTCTTGAAGGCCTCGAATCCGCGCGGATCCGTGTGCTCCATCATCCAGATGTACTTTTCCTTAACAAGGCTGCGGCCCTCCGCGATGGCGGCGTCTAAGTCCTTGTCGTAGCCGGCAAGGGAAGCCTCGTCCCAGACCGAAAACTGCGCGGTGCGCATGTTCTCGAACGTGCCCGGATCTTCCTGGCAGTCCACACGGTCCTCGCCGTTAACGTTGTGGAACATCGGCCATTCCTTAGCCACGATGCTCTTTATAAGTTCTTCTTTGGTCATTGTGTTGCTCCTGTAAAGTATCTGCTGTTGAAGGTTTGAGTTCTATGGTTGTTGGGGTCCGCGATGCCGCGTGTGGCGCGGACAATCAGGGAACCCGGTCCTTAGCGACCGGCGAGCCGCGGGCGAAGGCGGAGCTTAGTACCGCTGGGAGGGTCCCCTGTTAGCGGGAGCGTGTCCGCAAACACCGGCATCGCGGGCCGGAAAAAACAATGCTGCGCAAGCCGTCAGCCGCCGATCTTGCAGGGGGAACCTGCGTCCTCGACCAGTTTCTTAAGGCTCTGCATGTACTCGTCCGACGGCACGTGGATCTCGCACCTGTTCTCCTGGCCCAGGCTCTCGTTCTTGCTCTCACCCAGCTTGTGAGCCGGCAGCAGGTTTACGAGAACGTTGTCTCCCAGGGTCTGCGCGAACTTGGCCGTTGCTATAAGGTTCTCCGGGCTGTCGTTGTAGCCGGGTATGGTGGCCACGCGGATTATAACCGGTACCTTAAGGTCCACAGCTATGTGGCGTATGTTTTCAAGGATGTAGGTGTTGGGCACGCCGGTAAGCTTTTCATGGGTGGTGTTGTCCATGTGCTTGATGTCCAGAAGGCCCAGGTCCACGTGCGGGTACACAAGGTCCACGGCAGCCTTGGAAGCGAACGAACTTGTCTCGATGGCGGTGTTTATTCCTGCCTCGTGAGCCGCCGCCATAAGGTTGGCGGTGAATTCCGGCTGCATGAGCGGCTCGCCGCCGGATACGGTCATGCCGCCGCCGGATCCGTCGTAGAAGAGCTTGTCCTTCTTAACCTTGTCTATTACCTCGCGGACCGTCATGGTCTTGCCGGCTATCTCTCTGGCTTCCGCCGGGCAGACGGAAACGCAGGCACCGCAGTTTACGCACTTTTCGCGGTCCGTGAACGCTATGTATTTTTCCATGGAGCCGGACTTGTAGGGCCCTATGGAGATGGCGCCCTTGGGGCAGACCTTTACGCAGGTGCCGCATCCGGTGCACTTGCTGGAGTAGGTCATAAGCTGGGGCTTGGCCTGGTTGGATTCCGGGTTGGCGCACCAAAGGCAGCGCAGGGGGCAGCCCTTAAGGAACACGGTGGTGCGTATGCCGGGACCGTCGTGGATGCTGTATGTCTGGATGTTGAAAACTGTCGCTTTCGCGTCGTAATTTACTGTCATGATATGCCTCTTTTCAGTTAACGGTTTTTTAGCACTACCATTATATCAGTTGAGCAGTTTTAAGTAAAATGTTAGAATGTACAAAAAAGGGACATCAGCGGTATAAATGGCGCCGCACCGGAAAAGAAGACCTGTCCCTGCGGGGAAAACATGGAAGTAAAAGATTATTTCGACATTGTAGATAAAGCGTACAAGACAGAGGACAACGCGGTAATAGAGTCGGAGATAAAGCGCGCCTGCGAGCTTGCAAGGCAGAACGAGGGAGAAAGCAGCGCTGTTTATTCGGCAATGCTTTCCGAGCTTGGGGGATTTTACCGCGGCATGACGCGTTTCGATGAGTGCCTGGACTGCTTTACCAGAGCGGCGGAGATAATGAAGGTCGCTAAGGGAGCGGATTCCGCGGACTATGCGACCTGCATCAACAACCGCGCCAGCACCTACAGGCTGATGGGGCGTTTCGACGATGCCCAGGAGGAGCTCGAGAAGTGCCTGGAGATCTACGAAAAGTCCGTAGGCAAGAAGCACATACTCTATTCTGCGGCGCTCAACAACCTGGGAATGGTAGCGCTCAACAGGGAAGATACGGACGCTGCCATGGAGTATCTTACGGAGTCCGCGGACATACTTAAGGAGCTGCCCGGGCACCTGTTCGAGTACGGTTCTTCGCTGGCGAATACCGCGGAGCTCTACAGGCTTCTGGGCCGCTACGAGGAAGCGGAGGACAACCTGCTTAAGGCCAAGGCGGTGTACGACACGGAGCTGAACGACACATATACGTCGCACTACCACGCCATCCTCAACAGCCTTGGTCTGGTCTGCATGGCCACGCACAGGTACAAGGAGGCGGAGGAGTGGTTCGAGAAGGCGCTCACCGCATGCGCCCGCTACTTTAACACGGAGCACCGCGAATACAAGTCCACGGAGCACAATCTGGAAGTCGTCCGGAACCTTATGAAAGGTCCAGACCGCAGCGATCTGTAGCCCGTCACGGTAAAAGGAACAACGGAAAAGATAGATGGTTTTCGGCACGGGGAGCTTTCCCCGGCGCCTGGGAGGAAACATGAAAGGTCTTGAACTTGCAAGAAAATACTGGGAAGAGCTGGGGCGCCCGGCCTTCGAAAAGGAGTGTCCGCAGGTGCTGGAGAAGGCCTGCGTCGGTCTTATAGGAGAAGGTTCCGAATGCTTCGGATTCGACGACGAGATATCCCGCGACCACGACTGGGGTCCGGGTTTCTGCGTATGGCTCTCCACGGCGGACGCGGAGAACTTCGGCGCAAAGGCGGCTGCCGTCTACAGGTCGCTGCCGGAGGAATTCATGGGATTTAAGAGGCTGGTGCTGAACGAACAGACCGGAGGGCGGGTAGGCGTCATCGAGACCGGCAGTTTCTACGCGCGCTACACCGGTCTGGACAGGATACCGCAGAGCATATTCGAGTGGCGCTGCATTCCGGAGACCGGCCTTGCCGTGGTGACCAACGGCGAACTTTTCGTAAACAACGAAGGGCTGTTTACGGAGATACGCCGCGGGCTTAAAGAGTTCTATCCGGAGGACCTTCGCAAGAAGAAGCTTGCGATGCACTGCGCTTTCGCGGCTCAGTCCGGCCAGTACAACTACGCGCGCTGCGCCCACAGGGGCGAGATGGTGGCCGCGTTCCTGGCTTCCGCCGAGTTCGTGGGCCACGTTCAGGCAATAGTCTTCCTGCTCAACAAGCAGTACCGCCCGTACTACAAGTGGACTCACAGGGCAATGAAGGACCTGCCGATCCTGGGCGCGGAGCTGGCTCCCAAAGTGGAGCTGATCGCAGGCGGCACGGGTGCGTCCGGCGCTCAGGAGACACCGTTCCACGTTAAGGTGGACATCATAGAAGAGATAAGCTCCCTGATAATAGAAGAGCTTAAGGCAGAAGGCCTCTCGACCTCCGGCTCGGACTTCCTTCTGCAGCACGGCGAAGACATACAGCG
>JAILDA010000098.1 GCA_024689865.1 Clostridia bacterium
CCGTACTGCGCTTAAGATCTTTGAAATGCTTATAACCGTTTCGGGAATCGGCGCTAAAGCAGCTATGTCCATATTGTCCGCTCTGACGCCTGCCGAGCTTAGGAAAGCTGTAATTGCAGGGGATATCAAGGCCATTAGCTCTGCGAACGGGATCGGAAAGAAAACTGCTGAACGTGTAGTCCTGGAACTCAGGGATAAGATAGCCAAGCTGGAAGGCATCGGTACATCCGGTCTTTCTTCCGTAATAAAGGCAATGCCCATAGCTGGGGAAAGAGCAAAGGCTGTAAGCATGCTTATAGCTACAGGAGCGTCCAGAGCCGACGCTGAAAGAGCCGTAGCCGCTATAGAGGACGACAGCTTAAAGGCCGGACAGTATTTCATGCAGGCAGCTAAAACGTTCAAATAGAGGGAAAAATGGATCAGGAAGAAAGAGTCGTAAGCACATCCATGCAGGGTGAAGACGCTTACATGGAAAGCAAGATAAGGCCTCAGCGCTTTGAGGATTTCTCCGGACAGACTACAGTCGTGGAGAATCTTCAGGTATACATGAAGGCAGCGCAGCTCAGAGGCGAGCCGCTGGACCACGTTCTTTTTTACGGTCCTCCGGGCCTTGGAAAAACAACGCTTGCAGGCATAATAGCCCGCGAGATGAAGGGTCATTTCTACATCAGCTCCGGACCTGCGCTCACAAAGCCGATAGACCTCGCGGCTGTATTGACCGGAATCGAAGAAGGCGATGTTCTATTCATAGACGAGATTCACCGCCTCAACCGTGTTGTGGAAGAGATACTGTACTCCGTAATGGAGGATTTCCGTCTGGACATAATGCTCTCCAAGGGCATGGGCGCAGGCGTTGAAAGCATCGACATTCCAAGGTTTACTCTCATAGGTGCTACCACAAGGGCCGGAAGCCTTTCCGCTCCTCTGCGCGACCGTTTCGGGATCGTGGAGAAGTTCGATCTTTACAACATTGAGGAGCTTTCTCAGATACTCAGAAGGTCTTCGCGCATACTCGGAGTTGAGATGGATGAGAAGTCCATAGAACTTCTGGCAAAGCGTTCCAGGGGTACGCCGCGTGTTGCCAACAGACTGCTTAAGCGCGTGCGCGATTTCTCGCAGGTAAAGGGCGACGGTTCAGTTTCAACGGATGTAGTAGAGATGACGCTCGATGCTCTGCGCATAGACTCTCTGGGTCTGGACAGTCTGGACAGACGCATACTGGAGTTCATAATCACTAAATATCACGGCGGCCCCGTTGGCATAGATACCATATCCGCTTCGCTTGGAGAAGAAAGAGTGACCATAGAGGATGTTTGCGAGCCTTATCTCATGCAGCTTGGGCTCCTTCAGCGTACGCCCAAGGGCCGCATGGTATCCGCGGAAGCCTACAAGGTAGTGGGTCTTCCTGCTCAGGACGAACCTGCTAAAGACCCCAACGGAGAGGAACAGCTCAGACTCCTATGAACGTAAGCGATTTCGATTATTATCTTCCCGAAGAACTGATAGCTCAGAGACCTGCAGACAAGAGAGACGCCTGCAGGCTTCTTGTGATACACAGAGATACCGGCCTGCTGGAACACAGGCATTTTTCTGACATACTGGAATACCTGAAGCCCGGAGACTGCCTTGTTTTCAACGATTCCCGCGTAATACCCGCAAGGATCTTCGGTACAAGAAGAGGCACCGGCGCAAAGGTGGAATTCCTTCTTTCTAAGAAGATAGAAGGCAATATCTGGGAGACCCTTGTTAGACCGGGCAGGCGCTGCAAGACAGGAGACATAATAGATTTTGAAAGCGGACTTTCCGCGGAGATAAAAGGCTATTCGGAGGATGGTACAAGAATAGCGGAATTCAGCTGTGTAGGAAGCTTTGAGGAGACCCTCGAGCGCATCGGAAGCATGCCTCTTCCGCCGTACATTACGCGCAAGAGCGACGAATCCGACCGGGAGAACTATCAGAACGTATACGCAAAAGAGAATGGTTCCGTGGCCTGCGCAACTGCGGGACTGCACTGGACTCCGGAGCTTATACGTGCCGCGGAGGCAAAGGGTGTAAAGACTGCATATGTTACACTTCATGTGGGCATTGGTACGTTCCGGCCTGTTAAAGTGGACAAGGTGGAAGAACACCACATGCATTTCGAGTCTTATACAGTCTCGGAAGAAGCCGCGGATATCATCAATAAGACAAAATCGGAAGGCGGCAGGATAATATGCGTGGGGACCACAGCCTGCAGAACGCTTGAAAGCGCATCTTCGGAAGACGGAATACTGCATCCCGGATCCGCAGATACAGGAATATTCATATATCCCGGGTACCGCTTTAAGATAACGGACTGCATGATAACCAACTTCCATCTGCCCAAGTCCACGCTTCTGATGCTTGTAAGCGCGCTCTACGACAGGGAAAAGATGCTGGATGCTTATCGGACAGCTGTTGCGGAAAAGTACAGGTTTTTCAGTTACGGAGATGCCATGTTCATAGAATGAGGCTATAGTCCGTCAGATATTACACATAGATAAAAATAATTGTATTATAAAAAAGGAAATCCCCCTTATTCAGCGTAATAAAGCCGTGTAAGGGGGATATTCATGTCCGGCAAGAACTATTCAAAAGCAGTCGAAGACATAAAATCTACGGTCAACATAGTGGACGTTATCGGGAGCGCAATAACTCTTAAGCGTTCCGGTTCCGGCTACATGGGATGTTGTCCGTTCCACAAGGAGAAGACACCGTCGTTCTCGGTATCCGAGAGCAAAGGCTTCTACCATTGTTTCGGCTGCGGCGAACACGGCGACGTTATCAAGTTCGTAGAGAAATACTACAATCTAGACTTCCAGTCGGCCGTTGAGAAGCTCTGCGCGCAGTACGGGATCATCATCGAAGAGACCGTTGGCCCCTCGGACAAAAAAAAGGAAGAATACTACGAAGCAAACAAGCAGGCTGCCAGGTACTTCTACGACAGACTCAGCAAGAGCGCGAACAAGGGCTACGAATACATGTCCGGACGCGGTCTTTCGGCTAAGACGATGCAGTTCTTCGGGATCGGCTACGCTGGAGAAGACTGGACAGGCCTTGTGGATAAACTTACGAAAAACGGCGTACGCAAAGATGTTCTGATCGAATTGGGTCTTGCAGCCGAAAAGAACGGCAGACTTTACGATAAGTTCCGCGGCAGGGTGATATTCCCGATAATAAATGTCCGCGGCAAAGTGATAGGTTTCGGCGGACGCATAATAGGCGGCGGAGAGCCTAAATACCTTAATTCCCCGGAATCCGCTGTATACCAGAAAAAATACAACTTGTACGGTCTCAACCGCTCCAAGGACGCAATGCTTCGCGAGGGTTTCGGCATACTTGTGGAAGGATACATGGACTGCGTAAGCCTGTATCAGGCCGGTATAGAGAACGTTGCCGCAAGCTGCGGTACAGCGCTTACCCCGGAGCAGGCTAAGCTTCTAAAACGATACGCAAAGAGTGTAGTGCTTTGTTATGATTCGGACAATGCCGGAATCAATGCTGCGATACGGGGCATAGACGTCCTTCGCGAGGCCGGGATAGAGGTTAAAGTCCTAAACGTGGACGACGGCAAGGATCCGGACGAATACATCAAAAAACACGGTAAGGACAGTTTTCTGGACCTCATGAGAAGGAAAGCCGTCCCGGGCGTCGAATATAAGGTGGCGATCCTTAAGCGGTCTTACGACCTTAAGGACCATACCCAGGGCATAAAGTTCCTGCAAGAGCTGGCATCCATAATCAAGAGACTGTCTCCTGTGGAGGCGGACATTTACATCCAGAAGTATTCCAAGGAGTTCGGCATCTCGGAAGGCGCTCTGCGGCGCGAAGTAGAAGCCGCAAGCGGCGATAAGACTCAGGACGTACCGGTACGGCATGCGGCACAGCCCTCCGGGTCGGAAAAGTCCGGTCAGCCGAGCCGTACCCAGCTGAATGTGGAGCATATGCTAATAAGGCTCATAATGCTTAAGCCTTCTTACATAGAGCGCATAAGGGATTATCCTGAAGCATTCGTCAGCGGCAGAGGCAGATCTGTCATTCAGTCCATGGAAAGTTTCTATAAGAACGGAGAGCTGGACATGGATGCTCTGCGCAGCGAACTGTCCGACGAGGATCTTCTGTATCTGGACAAGATAGAGGAAAAGATCCAGATCGGCGAGGATATGGAAAAGTCCTTCATGGACTGCGTCAGCAAACTGGAACGCGCCAGAAGGGAAGCCCGCATAGAAGAGATAGACGCAATACTGGACATGTCCGATACACTTCCGGAGGAAGCTCTGGATCAGGAATACATAAACAAGCTGCTTATGGAAAAGCAGCAGCTGATAATCAAGAACAAAGGAGAAAACTGATGGCATTCGATTTTGATGACGACAAGAAGATGGAACAGATCGCGGCGTTTCTGGAAAAGGCCAAGAAAGACGGTGTCGTAAGCGAGTACGAGATAGACGAGCTCGTAGGCGAATACGAACTGGAACAGAGCAGCCGGGACACTATAATCGAGACGCTTGAGGCTTCCGGAGTAGAAGTTACCGGAGCGGTCGCGGAGGAGGATTTCGAGGATCTTCTGGATCTTGACGCGGATGAAGAAGAGTTCGAGGACATCGTAAAGGATGCCGAAGAAGACAACTTCGAGGACATCGAAAAGAACATGGCCATAGATGATCCTGTCCGCATGTATCTTAAAGAGATCGGAAAGGTATCGCTTCTTTCCGCAGACGAAGAACTTGAGCTTGCAAAGCGCATGGAAGAAGGCGACGAAGAAGCCAAGAAGAAGCTCTGCGAAGCAAACCTCAGGCTCGTAGTTTCAATAGCCAAAAGATATGTTGGCAGAGGAATGCAGTTCCTGGACCTCATCCAGGAAGGAAACCTTGGACTTATAAAAGCCGTCGACAAGTTCGACTGGCACAAAGGCTTCAAGTTCTCCACTTATGCTACATGGTGGATAAGGCAGGCCATTACAAGATCCATCGCCGACCAGGCAAGGACCATAAGGATCCCTGTCCACATGGTAGAGACCATCAACAAGCAGATAAGGATAACCAGGCAGCTTCTTCAGGAACTTGGAAGAGACCCGTCTCCGGAAGAGATCGCAAAGGAAATGGAGATCCCCGTGGAAAAGGTCCGCGAGATATCCAAGATAGCTCAGGAGCCTGTATCTCTTGAGACTCCTATAGGCGAGGAAGAGGATTCCCACCTGGGAGATTTCATACCGGACGAGGATGTACCGTCTCCGGCGGACGCCGCTGCTTTCTCCATGCTTAAAGATCAGCTTAACGAAGTACTTGCAACGCTTACGGACAGGGAACAGGAAGTACTCAGACTTCGTTTCGGCCTGGATGACGGCCGCCAGAGAACTCTGGAGGAAGTAGGTCAGCAGTTCAACGTTACCCGCGAACGTATACGTCAGATAGAAGCCAAGGCGCTCCGCAAGCTCCGCCACCCCAACAGGTCCAGAAGGCTCAAGGATTATCTTGAGTAGGTGCATGCCATTGAACAGACCTGTTTTAAGCGAAAGGATGCAGGCGATCGAAGATATGGTCCTGCCCGGGCTGCCTTTGGCGGACATCGGCACTGACCACGGGATGATCCCTGCGGACATATTGCTGAAAGGGATCTGTCCGTATGCTGTGCTTACGGACATCAATCCCGGTCCTTTGGAGAAGTGCCGCGAGAATCTTAAGGCTTTCGGCGTAGATCCATCTAAGTACAGCATAATTCAGGGCGATGGGCTCGATCCTGTCGGAGACGGCGGGTTCGGGACCGTTATAACTGCCGGAATGGGCGGAGAACTTATAATAAGCATCTTTGAGGAGACCGGATGGTCCACGGAGCGCCCGGAAGGAGTTCCTCTTGCCCGGCGTTTCGTTGTTCAGCCCAGAACGCACGCGGACGACCTCAGGTCGTATCTTACCGAAGCAGAATTCAGACTGTGCGATTATAAGCTTGCAAAAGAACGCGGTCGCATATGCGAGGTGTTTGCTGTTGAGCCATGCGGCGCCGGAGAACTGCGTCCGGACAGCGGGCTCGTTTCCGAGTTCCTGCTTGCAAAGAACGATCCTCTCATACTTGAATTTCTGGACGGTAAGATACGCAAGGCTTGCAGGATAGCCGATGACGCTTCCGCGTCCGACAGACCCGACGCCAAAGATGCCTCCGAACTTTGGAGAGCCGTTGCTTCCCAATTGGAAGAGATCAGGAGAAATCTATGAAAAAACAAGTCCTTCTGGATATTCTTAATAAGATAGCGCCTTTCGATCTCGCAGAGGACTGGGACAACTGCGGAATGCAGGTAGATCTTGGGAAGACGGAGATCGATAAGGTCTACGTGGCGCTGGAGGTCTCGGATGAGATAATAGACCGGGCAGCCGAATGCGGAGCGGACATGATAATAACCCATCATCCTCTGCTTCTGCCTAGATTCGAGCTCGGCACAGTAAGCGCCGTAGATCCTATCGGAAGATGGATGATCAAACTGATCGAAAAAGGTATTGAGCTTTGTTCCATACATACATGTTACGACGCAGCTCCCGGAGGTCTGAACGACCAGCTTCCCAGGCTTCTTGGACTAAAGGATGTGCGTGTGCTCCCCGGAAACATAGCCCGCATCGGAAAGCTTGCTGCACCTGTAAGGTTCGGCGAGTTCGAAAAGACTGTTTCGGAAGTCCTGTGCCATCCTGTGGGGGCAAAAAGTTTCGGGGATAAAGAAAGGCTTATCAGCAAAGTTGCTGTATGCACCGGAACGGGTGAGGATTACTGGAGAGAAGTAGTTGCCGCAGGAGCAGATGTCTACCTTACCGGCGACTTAGGTCATCACGAAGCAGGATATATTAAAGACACAGGAAAGTGCTGCATTTCGGCAGGCCATGCGGGAACGGAATGGATATTCGTTCCGTGCTTTGCCTACCAGCTGGAGATGGAATCGGTAGGAAGGCTGGAAGTGATCCAGTGTCCGGACCATCAGGAACCGTTCGAAAGAAACATTTGACGCATACTGCGCGTCGTCATGAGCAGTCCAGACGGTCGCCGGCTGCGGAGGGATCCGCGGCGGGAGGAAAGTCCGGGCTCCGAAGGGCAAGGATGCCGGCTAACGGCCGGTGGGAGCGATCCTAAGGAAAGTGCAACAGAAAATAACCGCCGCAAACAGCGGTAAGGGTGAAAAGGCAGGGTAAGAGCCTGCCGGGTCTGTGGTAACACAGGCCGTCAGTGTAAACCCCATCCGGAGCAAGACCAAGAAGGGAGGCAATTCCGCAAGGATAATGCCTGAAAGGGGGCGGCCCGTCCCTTCCCGGGAGGTAGGTCGCTTGAGACCTGCGGCAACGCAGGCCCTAGAAAGATGACCGTCCACGACAGAACCCGGCTTACGGGCTGCTCATGACGACGCGCAGCATATTATTCCAAAATATCCGGACATCCGGAAACACGGAGGAACAATGAAGATAATCACCTGGAACGTAAACGGAATAAGAGCCTGCATGGGGAAAGGAATGATAGATTTCTTCCACGCGGAAGATCCGGATATCTTCTGCCTGCAGGAGACCAAAGCCCAGCCGGATCAGGTTGATCTTTACGCAGACTTTCCGGAATATAAGCAGTACTGGAACAGCGCAGAAAAGAAGGGCTATTCAGGTACGGCCATCTTTTCCAAGTCCGAGCCTGTTTCCGTCCGCTACAACATAGACGCGGAAGGGCACGACAAGGAGGGAAGGGCAATAACCCTGGAATTCCCGGAATTCTTCATGGTTACGAACTATACGCCTAACTCTCAGAACGAGCTTGCCCGTCTGGATTACAGGCTTCAGTGGGAGGCTGCAAACAGGGATTATCTTAAAAAACTTGACGCAATAAAACCGGTAATAATGTGCGGAGATCTTAATGTTGCGCATAACGAGATAGATCTTAAGAATCCGGATACCAACCACCACAACGCAGGCTTCTCGGACGAGGAGAGGGAGGCATTCTCGCTGCTTCTGGACTGTGGTTTTACTGATTCCTTCCGTTATCTCTACCCGGACAAGGTAGAATACAGCTGGTGGAGCTACCGCATGAAAGCCCGTGAAAGGAACGTAGGGTGGAGGATAGACTATTTCGTGGTTTCGAACAGATTGGCACCTAAAATAAAAGATGTTGTCATCAGGACGGACATACAAGGTTCGGACCATTGTCCTGTTACTCTGGAAATAGAAATATAAAAAAACGAGCCGGTAAAGGCTCGTTTTCCTTTTGATCCAGGATCATTAATAATTATCTGCTCTGAGCTCGAAGTATGCTCTTGCGTGAGCGCATACCGGGCATTCTTCCGGAGCCTTGGTTCCTACGACTATGTGGCCGCAGTTCCTGCACTCCCATACCTTTACTTCGGACCTTTCGAATACCTGAGCTGTCTCTACGTTCTTAAGAAGCGCTCTGTAGCGCTCTTCGTGGTTCTTTTCTATTGCGGCTACGCCTCTGAACTTTGCTGCAAGCTCAGGGAATCCTTCTTCATCTGCGGTCTTTGCGAAGCCGTCGTACATGTCGGTCCACTCGTAATTCTCTCCGTCGGCTGCGGATGCAAGGTTCTGAGCGGTGTTTCCGATGCCCTCAAGTTCCTTGAACCAAAGCTCTGCGTGCTCCTTTTCGTTTGCAGCAGTCTTTGTGAATATGTCGGAGATCTGCTCGTATCCTTCTTTCTTAGCCTTGGAAGCAAAGTAGGTGTATTTGTTTCTCGCCTGGGATTCGCCTGCGAAAGCAGTCCAAAGGTTCTGTTCTGTCTTAGTTCCTGCGTATTTATTTGCCATGTCTGATCCTCCTTCTAATGAGCTTTATCGTGCAAAACGATTATATCATATTCCGTGATGCAATGCTTAATCTTCTTCGATAGGGAGTCGTTCTACGAGAAGTCTTTCCACACGTCTTTCGTCTATCTCCAGGATAGTGACCTTTAGTCCTTCGTCCTCGAAAACATCGCCGTTGACAGGGTAGGCTTCGAAGTGCTCAAGTGCCCATCCGCCAACGGTATCAGAATCGCTTTCGAACTCGTCCGGATCTATCCCTACGGTCTCGCAGAAATCGTCTATTCCAAGGTCTCCGTCAAGCTCGAACAGGTTCTCGGAGATCTCCTTTACTTCGTCTTCTTCGATCTCATCTTCTTCGTCCCAGATGTCTCCGACTATCTCCTCAAGGATGTCTTCCATGGTTATTATTCCGAGCGTTCCGCCGTATTCGTCGCAGACGACGGCCATGTGCTGTTTCTCGGACCTGAGAAGATCCAGAACGGATGTTAGTTTGGTGGTCTTGTATACGTACAGCGGCTTCATGAGGAGACTGCGTATGTCCACGTCCTCGGATTCCGTGTATGCCTTAAGGAAGTGGTTGAGGTAGAGTATGCCTATTATGTTGTCTATGCTGCCTTCGTAGACCGGTATCCTGGAGAATGCGGTATCCTCCATAATTACGTTGAGGATGTCCTCGCGGTCGTCTTCTATGTCTATGGCTTCAACGTCAACTCGGCTTGTCATAGCTTCGTATGCGGCAACATCAAGGAAATCTATGGCGGCCTGGACAAGCTCTGACTGGTCTTCGTCCAGGACTTCTTCATCCTCGGCGGTCTCTATCATGGTCTGGAGCTCGTCTATGGCTTCCTCGGCTGCGGTATCCTCGTCCATGTCGCTGTCTTCGCCCTTAAGTTCCCTTGTAAGAAAATCAACGAGTTTGATCACAACGAACACGAAAGGTTTAAGAACGGTCATGAGCCCGTTTACCGGCGAGGCGTACCTTAAAGCAAGGGTGTTGGAGATCTTCTTGGCCCTGATCTTGGGTATGGTCTCACCGAAGATTATTACGATCACAGTAACGGCAACGGTGGAGAGCCACGCGTACCCGCTTCCCATGAGTTTTATGATGATCACGGAACCTATGGAAGAAGCCGCGATGTTAACCAGGTTGTTGCCTGTCAGCACGGCGCCCAGGGCTTCATCGAAGCTTTCCAGTATCTTATATGCTTTTGCGGCGCGTTTGTCTCCGCCTTCTTTCAGGTTTTCTATCCTGATCTTGCTGCAGGAAGAGTACGACATCTCGGAACCGGAGAAGAAGCCGGACAGGGCGACGCATGCTATAAGGGCGGCAAAAAGAGCTATTATCATTGCTTTTCGCCTCCTTTATCCTTATCGTCCTCGTCCCAGATCTCGCCTACAAGCTCTTCCAGGATGTCCTCCACGGATACGACACCTGTGCTGTGTCCGTGCCCGTCGTGGGCAACGGCAAGGGTAAACTGATGCTCCGCCATTATAGGCAGAAGCTCGTCTATCTTTAGATCCTGGTTAATGAAAAGCGGCTTGTTGAGCAGCTTTTTAATGTCCAGGTCGTTCTTGTCCGCAAGGTATGCGCGTATGTAAGTCCTGATCTGAAGGATGCCGATTATGTGGTTGAGGTCCCCGGAATATACCGGAAGTCTGCTGTGGACCTGGCTCTTTATCTGTTCCAGTATCTCTTCAGCGCTGTCTTCCGCGTTTATGGATACGACCTTGTCTATCGGAGTCATTATGGTGCGGACCGTTATGTCGCCGAATTCGATAGCAGACTGGATGAGTTCGCCTTCGTCTTCCTCCAGCGTGCCTTCTTCTGTCATGTCTTCGATTATGTCGTGCAGCTCGTCTTCTGTTACGGTAAGTTCCTGTTCGGCTTTAGTAAGACGCGAAGCAAGATCTCCTATTTTGGCCAACACGAAAGAGAAGGGCGTAAGGACCTTCATGAGGACCATTATCAGCCCGGCGTTAGAAAGAGTAAATCTGTTTGCGTACTTTTTGGCGACGCTTTTAGGAAGCATCTCGCCGAAGAAAAACACAAGCACAGTCATAATGATGGTGCTTATGCTTACCGCGCCAGCGCCGTATTTAGCAGTAACGTAGACCGTTACGATCGCGGCGGCCGCGATATGTATGATGTTAGTACAGATCAGTATGGTCGTTATCGCTCTGTCGAAATTGTCCAGAACGAAGAGGGCTCTGTCTGCCCGAAGATCACCGCGCTCGGAAGCCACACGAAGCTTGTTTCTGTTCGCTGAGGCTATAGCGGTCTCGCTTACCGCAAAGAACGCGGCAAGAAATAATAGAATGATCACCCAAAGCCAGGGCGATCGGGGAACTGTGTCCATTTTACTCCTTAACTGTTAAAAAAAGCTGCAGTCGGTGACTGCAGCTGTGTTTGCACTTTTTTTATTATGCTCTGGAAACTTTTCCGGACTTGATGCAGCGTGTGCAGACGTTGATCCTTCTGGTCGTTCCGTTCTCTTCCACTCTTACAGTCTGTATGTTGGCATTCCACTTTCTTCTTGTATGACGATTGGAGTGGGATACGTTGTTTCCGGATACCTGACCCTTGCCGCAGATCTCGCACTTCTTGGACATTTAGACTACCTCCTTACCGCAAATGGTTGAAATTTCAAGCTTTAAGCACCTTTTGCGGTGCGTGTTCTCAATTCAGACTAAGGAATTATAGCATAAGGTATTTGGTTTCGCAAGATTTTTTTAATAAAGTTTGCTATAATATAACCATGTTGACTAAAGAGACTAACGAGCTGGGTGCTATAACGCTCAGCGAATCGCTTGTAAACCAGATACTGACCGAAGCGATAGCCCCGTGGGAGGGCAAGGCAAGATACGCAGGAGAGCGTCAGATCCGCTGCGGAGAAGACGGCCTTTACATTTACGCTGCGCTAAGCATAAGGATGGGATACAGCGTAAAGGAGATAGCCGGAGGCATTCTGGACTTTGTTACCAAAGCTGCCGAAGAAATGCTCGAGCTCCCGATAGAAGACATCATTATCGAAGTCGTCCAGATGACGACTCTTAAGACCTGGGTAAAACGCAGCATACGTTTCAGCTACCGTGGCACAGAAGAAGACCAGCAGGAATAATACGGAATTATATTCTCCGGTAACGGATCTAAAAGGCGTCGGCCCTAAAAAGGCCGAAGCTTTTTTGCGCCTCGGAATAGAAAAGATATCCGATGTTCTAGAACTCTATCCGCGTGAATATGAGGACCTTCGCAATATAAAACGCATTGCCGGACTAAAGGACGGGGAAAAAGCCGTCGTTACCGCACGTGTCCTTAACGCGTCGCTGGGAAGAGGCTTCGGACGCAAACGCACGCTTCATGTTCTTACTGAGGACGATACCGGCCGCATGGAAGTGCTGTTCTTCAACGGAACATATCTTCTGCCGCAGTTCAAGACGGGTCTGTCCTTCCGATTCTTCGGCAAGGTCAAATGCGAATACGGCAGAGTCAGCATGTTCCATCCTTCCTACGCTCGTTCGGACGGTGAGACGCAGGAGGGCATACTTCCTGTATATCCGCTTACCAGGGGCCTTGTCCAGAAAGACGTAAGGCATCTTTCCGCCGCTGCGCTTGAGATGGCAGGAGACATACCGGAGACTCTTCCTGCCGCTGCAATAAGCTCCGCGAATCTTTGCGGTATAGATTACGCATACAGGAACATCCATTATCCCGAAGGCGACGATCAGTTCCGCGCTGCCCGTTACAGGCTCGTCTACGAAGAGCTTTTCTATCTTGATGCTGCTCTTGCACTGTCCAGGAGCAGAGGAGGCAAAGGCAGAAAAGGACGCAGCTTCGATGTTTCCTGCGTAACGGAGTTTACGGACAGTCTTCCTTACAAGCTTACCAATGCCCAGAGCAGGGCGCTTTCCGAGATCCTTTCGGACATGCACAGCGACAAAGCCATGAACAGACTTGTGCAGGGCGACGTAGGAAGCGGCAAGACCGCGGTAGCCTGCGCAGCGATGTTTACAGCGCTTAAAAACGGCTCTCAGAGCGCTTTCATGGCACCTACGGACATATTAGCCAGGCAGCATTTTGAAACGCTTAAAAAGCTTTTTAAGGGCTTTGACGCGCACATAGAACTGCTTACTTCTTCCATGTCTTCCGCCGAAAAACGAAAGGTGCTCAAAGGCCTTGCGGACGGCAGCATAGACATCGCTGTCGGTACACACGCGCTTATTTCAGATAATGTAGAGTATAAAGATCTTGGGCTTGTAATTACCGACGAGCAGCACAGGTTCGGCGTAAACCAGAGGCAGCTGCTCTCGGCGAAAGGTACCAATCCGGATGTTCTTGTAATGACTGCGACTCCAATTCCCAGAACGCTTGCAGTGGTACTGTATGCAGACCTGGACCTTTCAGTAATAGACGAGCTTCCTCCGGGAAGGATGCCTATAGAGACCAGAAGATACGATGCTTCCGGCAGAAACGAGGCGTATAAGATATTGGAGAGCGAAGTGCGCAGCGGCCGGCAGGCTTATGTAGTTGCACCGTTCATAGAGGATTCTGACGCTCTGGACGCGTACTCCGCGGAAAGTCTGTATGAAGAAACAAAAAGCAGATTCCCGGACATCGAGTGCGGACTTCTGCACGGGCGGATGACTCAGCAGGAAAAAGATTCCGTAATGGAAAGATTCTACGCCGGAGAACTGCGGATACTTGTTTCCACGGTTGTTATAGAAGTCGGCATAGACGTTCCGAACGCAACTGTAATGCTGATAGAAAATTCCGAACGCTTCGGCCTTGCCCAGATGCATCAGCTGCGCGGCAGAGTCGGAAGAGGCACACATAAGTCCTATTGCCTTATAATCACGGACAGTGACAGCGAGACAGCCGTAGAAAGGGCAGAGATAATGTGCAGCACATCGGATGGATTCGTGATAGCGAACAAGGACCTGGAGATACGCGGCCCCGGAGAGTTCTTCGGTTACAGGCAGCACGGACTCCCGCAGCTTAGGCTTGCGGACCCGGTGAAACACGTAGCGGTAGCTGCCCAGGCGCTGAAGGACGTTAAGAAAATGCTGGCTGAAGATCCGTCTCTTTCGCACCCTGAGAACGCTTATTTCGCTCTTTGCTTAAGAAATAAGTACATGCAAAGTGATAGACTAACACTCTGATACATGTTAAAATAAAATGATATGAGGATAATAGCAGGCGAATTCAGAGGAAGGCGATTAAAGTCGCCTCCGGACTACTCCGTACGGCCCACCAGCGATAAGGTAAAAGAGGCCGTATTCAGCATCATACTGCCGTATTTCACGGATAAGACCGTAGTAATGGACGTGTTTGCCGGAAGCGGAAATCTTGGGCTTGAGGCTCTCAGCAGAGGCGCCGTAAAGGCTTATTTTTCGGATGTTTCCAGGGATTCCTTAAAGCTGGTAAAGGACAATGTCGTCATCTGCAAGGCCCAGGACAGGTCCGTGCTTCTTAACGCGGATTTCAGGAGCGCTATTGCCAGAGTAAAAGAAAAGGTGGACTTCTATTTTCTGGATCCGCCTTATGCCGAAGGTTATTTATTTGACGCTCTGGATACTATATTGGACAACGGAAGCCTTTCGCCGAACGGGATGATAGTGTGCGAACACGACGTCCACGATAAGCTTCCCGAAGAATACAGGGATCTGGAATGCTTCAGGTCCAGAAGATACGGCAAGACCGGTCTTACGATCTACCGGAGGAAGGTGCAATGAAAAAAGGATTCTGCTGCGGCACATTCGATCCAATTACCGTAGGACATGTGGATGTAATAGAACGGGCTTCAAGGCTCTGCGACAAGCTTGTTGTGGGAGTAGTTGTAAACTACGCAAAGGAAAGCTTCTTTACTCTCGAACAGCGCACAGAGATGGTAAAGGCCGCTCTGAAACATATCAAGAACGTGGAGATCGTTTCGTTCTCGGATCATCTTCCCACGTATGTAATGAACAACGGTTTCGACTTCATAGTTAGAGGGCTTCGCAACGTCAGCGATTTCGATTACGAGATAAGCCTTGCTCAGCTTTACGACCACTTCTTTAAGGGTACCTGCGAGACCATATACATTATGACCAAGCCGGAATATTCTTACATCAGTTCTTCCATTGTCCGCACCAATTTCAGCCTGGACGCGGACGTGACCGGCTGGGTCAGCGACGACGTTTATAAACTTATGAAAGAATATAAAAACAAATAATTACAGGGGGAAAACAATGAAAGTATTAGAACTTCTGGACGAACTTGACGAGATCATCGAACTTGCTTCTACCGTTCCCGTAGTCAAAAAGGTAATGGTTGATCCCAACGAAGTAACCGAGATCGTAAAGGAGATCCGTCTTGAGCTTCCGGACGAGATCCAGCAGGCACAGTGGATCAAGAACGAGCGCACCAGGATCCTGGACGACGCCAAGGCCGAGTACGAGAAGATCATCGCCGAGGCTCAGGAGAAGGCTGCAAAGCTCGTTGAACAGGACGAGATAACTCTTAAGGCAAAGGCCAGAGCCGAAGAGATAATGCGCGTAGCCAAGGAAAACAGCCAGGTAATGAAGATGTCCATCCTGGATTACACCGACGGCATGCTCTACAATCTTCAGGAGAAGGTCGACCAGATGTACGCTACATATTTCACCGACATGTACGACGATCTGCAGAATACCTTCGAGAAGATCAATTCCAACATAGCGTCCAGCCGCAACGAAGTTAAGGATCAGATCTACAAGGCCCAGTCTTCCGGAGAGGAATAATGGAAATTGCAGGTATAGTCTGCGAATTCGATCCTTTTCATAACGGACACGCGCATCTTATCAGCAAGGTAAGAGAGCAGGGCGCATCCGGGATAGTCTGCGTAATGAGCGGGGATTTCGTCCAGAGGGGCGGACCTGCGATATGCGATAAGTTCCGCAGGGCTGAGGCAGCCGTAAGATGCGGAGCCGACCTTGTGCTTGAACTTCCTGCTGTTTACGCCGTGAACTCTGCGGACCGTTTTGCCCGAGGCGCTGTCAGGATACTAAAAGGCCTTGGGTGTGTTGATACCATAGCTTTCGGCAGCGAATCCGCGGATACGGACATGCTTTGTAAGATCGCCGAAGCGACAGCTGTCGAATTGGCAGAGTTTTCCGAAGCAGTAAAGGCGGGACTTTCGGATGGAAGGTCTTACCCCGAAGCTTATCAGGATGCTTTAAGGACGGTTTACGTAGAGCTGGATGCTTCTGTTCTCAGCGGTCCCAACGACATTCTTGCGCTTAGTTATCTGCGTGAGGTCATCCGTCAGAATGCGGGTATTAGGTCTTTTGCCGTAAAACGTGCCGGAGCAGGCCACGGAGAAAAGACCGAAGAGGGGACTATCGCTTCCGCATCGCAGATCAGGAATCTGGTTTCATCCGGAAACTGCAGCTGGAAGAACTATGTGCCGGAACCTGCTGAATACGCACAGAAACTGCAAGCGGTGTCTGCAAATGATCTCAAAATTAGGAAAGACAGGTTTTTTGCGGTCGTAAAACATGCTTTGCTGTCTGCTTCCTTACAGGAGATAAGCCGTATAGCGGAGGTTTCCGAAGGCCTTGAGAACAGGATCTCAGCATCTGCAGACGCAGCTGTTTCTTTGGAAGACCTTATAGACCGTATCACTACGTCCAGATATACGTCTTCCAGAGTTTCCAGGATACTTACCCAGCTGATCCTCGGTATAACGAAGGATCTTGTTGCCTGCGTAGAAGAAGCCGGATCTGCATATGCAAAGGTACTTGCTTTCAACGTAAGGGGAGCGGAGATATTAAAGACCGTTAAGAACTGCGGATCGATACCTGTTTACTCGAACATCAACAAAATACAAGATAAAACCGTACTGCGCGATCCTGTTTTTGCTTTGGATCTGCGGGCCGCTGATATTTACAACGTATTATGCGGAAGACCTGCATCTGAATATTCGGACAAGGTTCAGGTCCCTAAAATGATACAAATCTAAGGAGGTTACATAATGATTATTCTGGTAGTTAATTGCGGAAGCTCTTCACTGAAGTATCAGGTCCTCGACATGACGGACGAGAGCGTCCTCTGTAAGGGCAACGCCGAAAAAATCGGGCTTGAGGATTCTTTCATAGGCCATAAGAAGGACGGAAAGACCACGAATGTGAAGGTCTACTGCAAGGATCATACCGCTGCTTTCAAGAACGTTTTAAAGATCCTCACCGATCCCGAGCTCGGCGTAATAAAGAGCACGGACGAGATAGGCGCCGTCGGTCACAGAGTACTGCACGGCGGAGCAAAGTTCGCATGCAGCATACTTGTGGACGACGAGGTCATAAAGGCCATCGAGGACTGCATCCCTCTCGGACCGCTCCATAATCCCGCGAACCTTATGGGTATCAAGGCTTGCATGGAGGCTATGCCCGGGCTTAAGAACGTTGCTGTGTTCGATACGGCATTCCACCAGACCATGGCTCCCAGCAGCTACATGTACGGACTTCCTTACGAGTATTACACCAAGTACGGCATCAGAAAGTACGGTTTCCACGGAACAAGTCACAGGTTCGTTGCAAGAAAGACCGCAGAATTCCTCGGAAGGCCTCAGGATGGTCTTAAGATCATATCCTGCCACATAGGAAGCGGCGCATCCATCTGCGCCATAAAGGACGGCAAGTGCGTCGATACTTCAATGGGTCTTACACCTCTCGAAGGACTTATGATGGGGACCCGCTGCGGCGACCTGGATCCTGCTGCCATCACATTCATCCAGAAGAGGGAAGGCTTTGAACCTGAAGAACTGGATACCCTCATGAACAAGAAATCCGGACTTCTGGGCATCGGCGGATACTCCGACGCAAGAGACATCCACACCGCCATAGCAAACGGCGATGAAAAGGCAAAGCTTGCATTAGACATGTTCGTTCACCGCGTAAAGAAATACATCGGTTCTTACATTGCCGAGCTCAACGGAGCCGACGCTCTTGTCTTCACAGCCGGTCTTGGTGAGAACGATGACGTATTCAGATCGCTTACATGCAAGGACATGGATTACCTCGGCATCAAGATAGACGAGGAAAAGAACAAGGGCCTGCGCGGCAAGGACGCGGACATATCCGCACCGGACTCCAAGGTAAAGGTCCTGATCCTTCCGACCAACGAAGAGCTGATGATCGCAAGAGATACTTTTGAGATCGTTACCGGAAAATAGTAAAACGCACAAAGTTCTGCTTGACAAAGCTTCGCTGCGTCATTAAACTATAAAAGCTGATTTTTTTCAGAAGGAGGAATGTCAAATGGCAACACCTAAGAGAAAAACGTCTAAAGCTATAACGAGCCAGAGGACCAAGGCCAACATGAAGAAGACCGGTCCTGCTCTTTCTGAATGCCCGAAGTGCCACCAGCCCAAGCTGCCGCACAGAGTATGCCCCAACTGCAACTACTACGATGGCAAGGCAGTTATCGCAGAAGAATAATTCAGATTTTTACTTTAGCTAAAGACAAAATCAAAGAGCTCCCGGACGCGGGAGCTCTTTCTCGTTATAATGGTGCCGGCGGCGGGGGTCGAACCCGCACGGTATCGCTACCACGGGATTTTGAGTCCCGCGCGTCTGCCAGTTCCACCACGCCGGCGTTACGGTAAATTATAATATCAAATCATTATTTTAAAATCAATATGTTACTGATGCCCTCAGGCAGTCATCCACGACAGAATGTGGCATTTCAGGCTTTTGAGGGATGGCAGCTGCGATTGGTTTTTTCTATATTATTTAAAAACAAGTTGATTTTATATAGGTTTTGATTATAATAAATCTATATGATTATGCACGGGAGGTAAGTTATGTACATAGCATATGCAGCAGATGGTTCCAGCGCAGGTGGATTAGGAAACGGCTGGATGACTTGGGTAATGATCGCGGTCATCTTCGCGGCGCTTTATTTTTTCACCATCAGACCTCAGAACAAGAGGGACAAGGAGCTTAAGAACTTCAGGAACAATCTTAAACCCGGAGACGAGATCGTGACGATAGGCGGTATCTACGGCAGAGTCGTCAGGATCATGGAAGACCGTGTAGTTATAGTAGTCGGATCCGAAAAGACCAAGCTGGAAATGGCCAAGAGCGCCATCAACAGCTATGCAAGTCCGAGCAATGCAGCTGCTTCTTCCGCACCCAAGGCTAAGGAAGCGGAGGAACCGGAAAAGGAGAGCAAACCTTCTCCGAAGTCCATCAAGAAGCTCGGAGCCGCCAAGAAGGAAGCAGAAGCCGTTGCTGAGGAGGCCGGACAGACCGTTGCCGAAGCACTGGACGAAGTTGCTGAAAAGACGGAGTGATCTCATGCCTACTGCAGGGCATGTGCGTTTTCGGCGCGCATGCCTTGTTTTTTATAATAGCGAAACGATAAAAAACGCATTTCTATGACAGAATATGTTAAGGAGCTTCTCGCGATAAACCCTTCGTACGATCCGGATCTTCTGGAGAAGGCGTTCGCGAAAGCCTCACAACTGCATGAAGGACAGCTCAGGAAATCGGGCGAACCGTACATAATCCACCCGATGGCTGTAGGAAAGATACTTGCCGAGCTTGGCATGGACGATAAGACCATAGCGGCAGGTCTTCTTCATGATGTCGTAGAAGATACTTCTTACACCAAGGCGGATGTTCTTAACGATTTCGGAGAGGACGTTGCGGTAATGGTGGACGGCGTAACCAAACTTACCAACCTGGTCTATACATCCAGGGAAGAAGCTCAGGCCGAGAACGTCCGCAAGATGTTCCTTGCAATGTCCAAGGACATCCGCATCCTGATAATCAAGGTCTGCGACAGACTTCACAACATGCGCACCATAGATTATCAGACGCCGGAAAAGATAAGGGAAAAGAGCAGGGAAACGCTGGAGATATACGCACCCATAGCCGCCAGGCTCGGTATGTACAGGATAAAGATCGAACTGGAGGACATTGCATTCCAGCATCTCTATCCGGAAGCTTACGCGCATATCGACAAGGAGATGGAGAAGCGCCGCAGGTCCATAAACGTCTCCATAGACGAGCTTTGCCAGAGGATAAAGGAGCTTGTGGATTCGCTCGGCATTAAATCGGAGATATACGGCAGGGAAAAGCACTACTACAGCATCTACAAAAAGATGATACAGCAGAACAAGGAGATCAGCGAGATCTTCGATCTTACTGCAGTTCGTATCATCGTGGATACGGTAAGAGACTGCTACGCAGTTCTTGGAGCCATACATACAAAGTGGACGCCGATACCGGGCAGGTTTAAGGACTACATAGCCATGCCTAAGTCCAACATGTACCAGTCGCTGCATACTACGCTTTTATCCAAGACCGGAAATCCTTTCGAGATCCAGATTAGGACGTGGGAGATGCACCGTGTGGCTGAGTACGGTATCGCGGCGCATTGGAAATACAAGGAAGGCATAACCGGCAGCAAGGACAGCGAAGAAGTTAAGCTTGCCTGGATACGCCAGACCCTTGAGTGGCAGCAGGAAGCCAGAGACTCCCAGGAGTTCATGGAGACTCTTAAGGTGGATCTGTTCTCTAACCAGGTATTCGTATTTACTCCAAAGGGAGACGTAATAGAGCTCCCCGCAGGATCTACGCCTCTGGACTTTGCCTACAAGATACACTCCCGCATAGGAGAAAAGTGTGTGGGCGCAAGGGTAAACGGCAAGATGGTGCCCATAACCTACGTGCTTCAGAACGGCGAGATCGTGGAGGTAGTAACTTCCAGCAACTCCCGCGGTCCAAGCATAGACTGGCTCAAGATAGTAAAGACCAACTCCGCGCGCACCAAGATAAGGCAGTACCTTAAGAAGGAGAACAAGGTCCAGGGCACCGGCAAAGGAAAGGAAGCGCTTGAAAAGGCTGCTAAGAGAAGGGAACTCGATCCCGAGAAATTCCTTAAGCCAAGCTACGTGGACAGAGCTGCCAAGGCCCAGAATTTCGACAATGTGGACGATCTTTACGCTGCTTTAAGCGCCGGTGGATCCATCATAAACAAGACTCTTCTTATGTGCATCAGCTACTACCGCGAGGAAGAGCAGGCGCAGCTTAAGAGGCTGGAAAGAGAAGAAAAACGCAAGGATACCGCTGCCAAGAAGAGAGCAAGCAAGAATACCAAAGGCGTTACAGTTAAGGGTGTGGATAACCTTCTTGTCCGCTTTTCCAGATGCTGCAATCCGGTCCCCGGAGACGAGATAATCGGTTATACCACCAAGGGCAGAGGTGTAAGCATCCACCGCAAAGACTGCATCAACATTCTTAACCTGCCGGAAGAAGAACAGGGCAGGCTTATAGATGTAGACTGGGATCTCGGAGACGGAGAGATGTACTTCGAGGCCAGCATCACCATCGTGGCGGACGACAGAAAAGGACTTTTCTCCGATGTTTCAAAGGTCTGCGACGATCTCGACATCAACCTTACAGGAGTCCACGCGCAGGCGGATCCGAGCGGAGTATCGACGCTTAATCTGCTGCTCCAGATAACCAATACCGGAGACATAGACAAGATCATCGGAAGGTTCCGCCAGATAAAGGACGTTCTGGACGTATACAGGACCAATTACTGACATGAAGATACAAAGATACATCGCTAGAAACATGTTCGGGACCAACGCCTACCTGGTCTGGGATGAGGAGAGCAAAAAGGCTTTCATCGTGGATCCGGGCGCTGAATTCCCGGAGGCCGTCGATCTCATAGAAAAGCAAGGGCTTGATCTGGAATACATAATGATAACCCATGCGCACGGGGATCATACCGGAGGCATTAACTTCTTCAGGGAGCATTTCCCCGGCGCTAAGCTTCTTGCCGCAAGGGCGGAAAGAAAGATGCTTTACGACAGGCACGCAAGCATGGGCAAGGGCGGATACACGGCAGACGTGGAAGTCCGCGACGGAGATACGCTTAACATAGGTGCCATGGAGCTAAGGTTCATCGATTGTCCGGGCCACACTCCGGGCGGCATGAGCATCTATGCGGATAAAAAGGTGCTTTTCTCCGGAGATACGCTCTTCCATGCATCTGTGGGACGCACGGATCTTCCAGGCGGAGACTGGGAAGTTCTTGAAGAAACACTTAAGAATAAACTGTATGTCCTTCCGGACGACACCGTTGTCCTTCCCGGACATATGGACGAGACTACGATAGGCTACGAAAAAAGGTACAACCCCTTTGTACAGGCTGACGATTAAAGACGAAAAGAACAGATACGAACTTACGGAACTTGCGAAGATGTTCGTCTCCGCGGACGAACTGGATACTTCCGCGGATGGTCCGGACAGTTTCTGCATTCCGGGTGCGGACGAACTGGACCGCAATGCTCAGAAACGCGTCCTATACGGATACATGGCCGAGCTTTCCGGCAAGCAGCTTAGCTGGGGAACTCTTACAGGCGTAAGACCGCTCAAGCTTTTCAACAAGCTTGTAAGGCAGTGCGGAACTCCTTCCGGAGCCGAGGATATTCTTAAGTCCGAGTACCTTGTAAGTCCCGAAAAGACCTCGCTTCTGCGAAAGGTCTGGGACACACAGAGCAGAATCTCTTTTAACAGAGATCCTAAGGCTGTAGGCGTCTACATAGGAATACCGTTCTGTCCCACCAGGTGTTTGTACTGTTCGTTCACATCGAACAAATACAGCAGGGAAAAGTCCGAGGCTTATCTAAAGGCTCTGGAACTGGAGATGTATGCAGTAGCGGAACTCTTCAGAACTAAAGGGCTATACGCAGATTCTATATATATAGGCGGCGGAACTCCTTCGTCCTTGGAAGAAGATCAGTTCCAATGGCTTACCGATAAGGCTGCTGCGTCCTTTCTGACAGCAAAAACGGCCGAATTCACGGTGGAATGCGGCAGGCCGGACTCCATTACTGTAGGCAAGCTGAAAGCCCTTGTTAAGAGCGGATGCGGCCGTATAAGCATAAACCCGCAGAGCATGCAGCCAAAAACGCTGGAACTCATAGGAAGGGCTCACAGACCGGAAGACATAAATAAGGCTTTCGCTCTTGCTAAGGATGCCGGAGTCAAGATAATAAACGCGGATCTTATCGCAGGGCTTCCGTCGGAAAAACCGGAAGACATGGCGGACTCCTTAAAAAAGATCATGGATCTGGGGCCTCAGAACATAACCGTCCATACGCTTGCGGTAAAGCGCGGATCGCGTCTTATAGAGCAGGACAAGGACATGTCCTACAGCGCCGGAGACGTTGTTTCCGAAATGCTTTCTGAAAGCTTTGCCTCTTTGGAAAAAGCGGGATACGCACCGTATTATCTGTACAGGCAGAAGCACATGGCCGGCAACATGGAGAATACGGGATGGTCGCTCCCCGGGTGCGAAAGCATTTACAACATCCGGATCATGGAGGAGGACCAGTCCATAATAGCGCTCGGTGCAGGCGGCGTCTCCAAGATCTATTATCCGGAAGAAGACCGCATAGAACGGGTAGCTAACGTATCGAATTACGAAATATACACGGAAAGGATCCGTGAGATGATAAAAAGGAAGGAGGATGCGCTGTGATAAGTATCCCCAAAGGAATGAAAGACATACTGCCGTCCGATTCCGGAAAATGGCAGTACATAGAGAACAAGTTCATGGCCATTGCCGCAAAATACGGTTTTTCGGAGCTCCGCACTCCCATGGTCGAACACACGGAGCTTTTTGCCCGCGGCATAGGCGATACTACAGACGTAGTCCAGAAGGAGATGTACAGCTTCGTCATCTCCGACAGGAGTCTTACGCTCAAGCCCGAAGGCACTGCAGGCGTAGTTCGCTCTTTCATAGAGAATAAACTTTATGCCGCCGGACTTCCGGCAAAGTATTACTACATAACTCCTTGCTACCGCTACGAAAAGATGCAGAAGGGCAGGCAGAGGGAGTTCCACCAGTTCGGCATCGAGATCTTCGGATCGGACAACATGCTTGCCGACGCAGAAGTAATACTTCTTGCATATGACTTTCTTACATCTGTTGGCATAGACGACGTAAAGCTAAAAATAAACAGCATAGGCTGCAGAAACTGCCGTTCCACTTATAGAAAGGCACTGCAGGACTTCCTAAGGCCTGTCTACGACCAGCTCTGCGATACCTGCAAGAGCCGTTTCGAAAAGAACCCGATGCGCATTCTTGACTGCAAGGATCCGGACTGCAAAAAGCTGGTTCAGGGTGCTCCAGTAATGCTGGACTATCTGGATGACGACTGCAGGAACGCTTTTGAAAGACTTAAGGAACTGCTGGATGTCTACGGCATTCCTTACGAAGTAGATCCCGGCATCGTAAGAGGTCTGGATTACTACACCAAGACCGCTTTCGAGTTCGTATCGGACAAGCTTGGCTCCCAGTCCACGGTCTGCGGCGGAGGCCGTTACGACCACCTGGTAGAGGAACTCGGAGGTCCCGATACCCCGGGCGTTGGCTTTGGCCTTGGCATAGAGAGACTGCTGCTTATCCTTGAAGCTTCCGGCATAGAACTCCCGGGAAGCAATATTCCGGACGTTCTTGTCTGCGGACTCGGCGATCGCGCGCAGAAGGCTTCGCTTAAACTTGCGGCGGAACTTCGCGAAAGCGGAATGTCCGTCATTACGGACGTAATGGAAAGGAGCCTTAAGGCTCAGATGAAATACGCGGACCGCCTTGGCGCGCGCTTTGTAGTCGTAATTGGCGAGGACGAACTTTCAAAAGGATCTGCGGTGCTCAGAAGCATGGCCGATTCTTCTCAGGAAGATGTAAAACTCGAAGATCTGAAAGATAAGCTTACTGAGCTTCTTTCGGAGATCCGATAAAATAAAAGGTGTAAAATGGACGAATTACTTAAAAGAACTCATTATTGCGGTACGCTCAGAAAAGAAAACATAGGTCAGACCGTCTGCGTAAACGGTTGGGTAGCCAAGAACAGAAGGCTCGGAGGCCTTATATTTGCTGACATCCGAGACAGAAGCGGCATCGTTCAGGTCGTTTTTGACGAGAATACTTCGGAAGAAGTTTTTGCAAAGGCAGGGACGCTCAGAGGCGAGTTCTGCGTCGGCGTCTGCGGAACAGTTAGGGAAAGGGAATCCAAGAACCCGGATCTTCCAACAGGTTTCATAGAAGTCGTTGCGGAAAAGCTTTCGATTTATTCCGCATCCGAGACACCTCCGATCTACATTAAGGATGACGACAACGTATCCGGAGATCTCAGGCTCAAATACAGGTACCTGGACCTCAGAAAGCCCGTAATGCAGAACACGCTTGCTTTCAGGAGCAAGATGTACAACGTGATACGCAACTTCTATTACAAGAACGGTTTCATAGAAGTCGAGACACCGGTGCTTGCCAAGCCCACACCGGAGGGCGCCAGAGACTATCTTGTCCCCAGCCGCGTTAATCCCGGCAAGTTCTACGCTCTGCCGCAGTCTCCGCAGCAGTTCAAGCAGCTGCTGATGATAGGCGGAACGGACAGATACGTACAGATAGCAAAGTGCTACCGCGACGAGGATCTGAGGGCTGACAGGCAGCCGGAGTTTACGCAGATAGACCTGGAGATGTCCTTCGTGGATCAGGAAGACATAATAGCCATCCAGGAAGCTTTCCTTAAAGAGCTCTTCAAGGAAATGAAGGGTATAGACCTTCAGCTTCCGCTTCCCAGACTTACATGGGACGAGGCCATGGACCGCTACGGTTCCGATAAACCGGACCTTCGCTTCGGATTCGAGCTTACGGACATTAAGGACGCCGTAAAGAACTGTGCATTCCAGGTGTTTACGGACGCTATCGCTGCCGGCGGCAAGGTAATGGGAATAGACATTACCGGAGGATCCGAAAAGTTCTCCAGAAAAGACATAGACAAGATGGTCGAATCCGTTAAGGTGTTCGGTGCAAAGGGTCTTGTTTGGATAAGAAAGGAACAGGACGAAATAAGGTCTTCTGTAAACAAGTTCTTTTCTCAGGAGGAACTCTCCGCTATCTGCGAGAAGTTCAACGCCAAGGCCGGAGACCTCATCCTTATCTGCAGCGGTCCCAAGAACGTAGTGTGGTCGGCTCTGGGGTTCCTCAGAAGGGACATCGCAGGCAAGCTGGGCCTTCTGGATCCGGAAAACTTCAAGCTCTGCTGGATAACGGACTTCCCGATGTTCGAGTGGTCAGAGGAAGAGCAGCGCTATACCGCCATGCATCATCCTTTCACTTCGCCCAAAAAGGAGCACATCGGCTATCTTAAGACAGGCGAGCTGGACAAGGTCTACGCGGACGCATACGACATAGTAATTAACGGCTACGAAGCAGGCGGCGGATCCATAAGGATACACGACAGCGAGCTTCAGAAGACCATATTCGAAGTTCTTAAGCTTTCCGAAGAAGAGATCCGCACGCGTTTCGGTTTCTTCATCGACGCGTTCAAGTACGGCGCTCCGCCTCACGGAGGTCTTGCGTTCGGTCTGGACAGACTTTGCATGCTGCTTCTCGGTACGGACGATATTCGTCAGGTAATAGCATTCCCGAAGAACCAGAACGCTCAGTGCGTAATGTCGGAAGCGCCTACGACCGTAAGTGAGGATCAGCTGAAAGATCTTTCGATCGCACTGGATCTTGAATAGGCTGCCGTTATGAACAGCACCGTATATACAAGAGAATTCAAGGACAAGCTTCTTCAGTTCGTTAAGGACAATGTAAAGCAGACCCGCTACGAGCACACTTTAAGAGTGATTGCAAAGGCTAAGGAGTATTCGGAACGCTACCGCGCGGACTGGGACAGGCTTGAAGTTGCAGCCATCTTCCACGACGCATACCGTCATGAAGGCAATCTGGAGCACGGACCGATAGCCGCAGATCACCTGGAGAAAGATTGGAGCGTTACGGATCCGGAGATACTGGAAGCCGTAAGATACCATACGATAGGACATGCAGGCGCAAGCAAGCTTACGATGGTGCTTAAGCTTGCGGACACTCTGGAGGACGGACGGCCGTTCAGCGAAGCGGAAGTCCTCAGAAAAGCTCTTACGGACGATCTGGAAGCTAGCATGCTTCTGGTGATGCAGAGGATAAAAGCATATGTAATGAAGTCCGGCGACGATAGGTTCAACGAGACTTCGCAAGGATTCATAGACTGGCTAAAGGAAAGGGTACCACAAGACAAGGAGATATCTATGAGCATTAAGGAAACAGCCCTTCAGGTCGCTAAAGCCCTGGACGCCAAGAAGGCGCAGGACATAGTACTGATCAACATCGCGGAAAGATCCGGTTTCGCGGACTGGTTCATAATCGCGGACGCCGCCAACTCGAGACTTCTGGAAGCGCTTGCCGACGAAGCCGAAGATAAGATGGCGCAGATCGGAGAGGAGCTCCATCATAAAGAAGGCGTTGGCGAGAGCGGATGGATACTGCTGGACTTCGGCGACATAATCGTCAATCTGTTTACAAAAGCTAAAAGAGATTATTACAACATAGAAAAGATCTGGGCCGACTGCGACAGCGAGCAGTACGTGCCGGAAAGGAATTGAGCCGAGATGAACGAGCGTTACGATTTCAAGAATATCGAAGAAAAATGGCAGAAGATATGGAAGGACACGGACGTCTTCCATGTTACGGAAGATCCGGATGCCGAAAAGTATTACTGTCTTGAGATGTTCCCTTATCCCAGCGGAAAGATCCATATGGGACACGTAAGGAACTATTCCATAGGCGATGTAGTTGCAAGGTTCAAGACCATGAAGGGCTACAACGTTCTTCATCCTATCGGATTCGACTCCTTCGGTCTTCCCGCCGAAAACGCTGCCATCCAGCACGGTATCCATCCTGCAGTATGGACAAGCTCCAACATCAAGGAGATGGAAGACGAGCTGAAGCGCTGCGGATTCTCCTACGACTGGGACCGCGAAGTCTGCACCTACAAGGAAGATTATTACAAGTGGATGCAGTGGATCTTCATCCAGTTCTGGAAGAAGGGCCTTGCTTATAAGAAAGAGAACCCCGTAAACTGGTGCCCGTCTTGCGCAACGGTGCTTGCCAACGAACAGGTAGTGGACGGTAAGTGCGAACGCTGCAAGTCCGAAGTAACCAAGAAGGATCTTTCGCAGTGGTATCTTAAGATAACGGATTATGCAGACAGACTGCTGGATAATCTGGATAAGCTCCCCGGATGGCCGGACAAGGTCAAGACCATGCAGCGCAACTGGATCGGCCGCTCCGAAGGTACAGAGCTGGATTTCGACATCGTAGGATCAGAAAAGAAGCTGCGCGTGTTCACGACCCGTGTAGATACAGTATTCGGGACCACCTTCATGGTAATGAGCCCCGAGCATCCGATGCTCCACGAGCTTGTCCACGGCACGGAATACGAAGCTGCAGTCGAAGAATACGCCGAGCAGGTAAAGCATCTTTCCGACATAGAGCGTACTTCTACCAGCAAGGAAAAGACAGGTGTGTTCATCGGCCGTTATGCCATGAATCCGCTTACGCACAAGAAGATGCCCATATACATCTCCGACTACGTACTGATCTCCTACGGTACCGGAGCCGTCATGGGTGTTCCTGCTCATGATCAGAGAGACTTCGATTTCGCTAAGAAGTTCGGTCTGGAGATAATCCCCGTTGTCGATCCCGGCAGGGAAGACATCGACGTAAATAACCTTACCGCAGCGTTCGAAGCGGAAGGCAAGATGATAAACTCCGGCAAGTACGACGGCATGGACAACAAGGATGCCATCGTAGCCATAAGAGACGATCTTAAGGCCATAGGCCTGGGCGAAGGCAAGACTAACTACAGACTCCGCGACTGGCTCATATCCAGGCAGAGATACTGGGGCTGCCCGATCCCGATGATCTACTGCCCGGAGCACGGATGGGTCCCCGAAAAAGAAGAGAACCTGCCTGTTCTTCTTCCCACTGACGTTGAGTTTACAGGCAAAGGCGAGTCTCCGGTAGCTACTTCTAAGACATTTGTAGACACAGTCTGCCCGATCTGCGGAAAGCCGGCCAAGAGGGAAGTCGACACAATGGATACCTTCCTGGATTCCTCCTGGTACTTCCTGCGCTACTGCGATGCTCAGAACGCAGGCGCTCCGTTCGATCCCAAGAAGGCTGCCTACTGGATGCCTGTTGATCAGTACATAGGCGGCGTGGAGCACGCGATCCTGCACCTGATGTACGCACGATTCTTCATGATGGTGCTCTACGATCTTGGCCTTGTAAGCTGCGAAGAACCGTTCACCAATCTGCTTACTCAGGGCATGGTGCTTAAGGGATACACGGACGCGGACGGCAACTGGATAGTCGGCAAGATGAGCAAGTCCATAGGCAACGTAGTAAGCCCGGACGAGATCATAGACAAATACGGAGCAGATACAGCAAGGCTGTTCATACTCTTCGCTGCTCCGCCGGAAAGAGAGCTTGAGTGGTCCGATTCAGGAGTGGAAGGATCCTACAGGTTCCTGGGAAGAGTCTACCGTCTGGTCTACGATCTGGCTAAAGATACTCAGGGAATACCCGCTGTATACAAGCCGGAGACCAAGGACGACAAACAACTTAATTACATACTTAACAACACGATCAAAAGGGTAACAGACGACATTGAAAAGCGCTTCAACTTCAATACGGCCATAAGCGCGGTAATGGAACTTGTAAACGAGCTTTACCGTTATAAGGAACTGGATGACGTCAATATGGGCCTGATGCGCGCAGCCGCAGAGAATGTAGTACTGCTGCTTTCGCCTTTCGCTCCGCATGTCTGCGAAGAGATGTGGGAAGGCCTCGGATACTCCGAGTCCCTGTACAGACACCCGTGGCCGCAGTGCGACGAGTCCGCTCTTGTAAAGGATACGGAAGAGATAGTCATTCAGGTAAACGGCAAAGTAAGAGACAGGATGGACGTTCCCAGCGGACTGTCCAGAGAAGAACTTGCTGCTTACTGCAAGGATACAGAAGCCGTAAGGAACCTTACCGAGGGCAAGCAGGTCGTTAAGATGATAGCCGTTCCCGGAAAGCTCTTCAATATCGTCGTGAAAGGATGAAATGGCAAAAAAGACAAATAACGATAAAACAAACAATAAAATGAAAAAGCTCCGCGTCATCCCGCTGGGCGGTCTGCACGAGATAGGCAAGAACATGACCGTCCTGGAGTACGGAGACGACATGATCGCGATCGACTGCGGTCTTTCGTTCCCGGACGACGAGATGCTGGGAGTAGACGCTGTAATACCGGATTTCTCGTACATAGCGGAAAACATAAGCAAGTTCCGCGGAGTTCTTATAACTCACGCTCACGAGGACCATATCGGCGGAGTGCCTTATCTGCTTAAGCAGTTCCAGGTGCCTATCTACGGAAGCAGACTTACTATAGGCTTCATTAAAAACAAGCTCAAGGAGCACAAACTTTCCGCGGATACGCTCCACGAGCTGTACCCCGGACAGGTCGTGGATCTTGGATGTTTCAAGGCCGAAGCCATACATACCACACATTCCGTAGCCGATTCCTTCGCGTTTGCGATAAAGACTCCTGTCGGAACGGTCTTCCACACCGGAGATTTTAAGGTAGACTACACTCCGGTAGACGGAAGTCCCATAGACCTTACGAGGCTTGCTAAGATAGGTCAGGACGGCATACTTCTGCTGCTTGCGGACAGCACCAACGCACTTAGGCCCGGATATACCAGATCCGAGCAGATAGTCGGCAATTCGCTGTCTAACATAATAAGAAGCTCGGACAAGAGGATCATAATCGCTACTTTCTCCAGCAACGTACACCGCGTTCAGAAGATCATAGACATAGCGGTAGAGAATAACAGGAAAGTCGCTGTATCCGGCCGCAGCATGGAGAATACGGTAAACATCGCCCAGGAGCTCGGATATCTTAACATTCCGCCAGGAACGATGATACCGCTTAAGGACATCAACAAGGTAAGCGACGACCAGCTTGTGATAATCACGACCGGCAGCCAGGGCGAGCCCATGAGCGCTCTTGCAAGAATGTCCGACGGACTTCACAAGAACGTACACATAAGGGAAAACGACCTTGTAATACTGTCGTCCAATCCGGTACCAGGCAATGAAAGGGATGTTTCGGACATAGTAAATTCCCTCATGGAGCAGGGTGCGGACGTTCTGTACAACGACATTGCCGAGACTCATGTTTCCGGCCACGCCTGCGAAGAAGAGCTTAAGCTTGTGCATACTTTGCTGAGGCCGAAGTTCTTCATTCCGGTACACGGAGAAGTAAGGCACCTACTGGGACACGCAAGGATAGCAGAAAGTCTGGGAATGCCAAAGAAGAACATAGTCTACGCTTCCAACGGCGACGTTATCGAGCTTTCCAGAAGGAGCATGGCTCTAAGCAAGGAAAAGGTCAGCGCAAATCCGATCCTTGTTGACGGACTGGGTGTTGGAGACATTGGAAACTCTGTTCTTTCAGAAAGAAAGAACCTTTCCGAGAGCGGACTGATCGTTCTTGCCGCAGCGTTCGATTCACAGACAGGAAGGCTCAGGTCCATACCGCAGCTCCACACCAGAGGTCTGATCTACGTCAAGGAATACGGCAGCATACTGGACGAGGCCAGAGCAGAGATACTCAACGCAGTGGATGACGCATACGCGGAAAACAAAAAGCGTTCAGAGATCGAAAAGATAATGGTCAGCACGCTCAGAAGCTACATTTACAAAAAGGTCAATAGAAGTCCGGCCATAGTTCCGGTCTTTATGGAGGTATGATATGCAGAATGTTTACGATCTTGCACACGAACTCGTAAGATCTCTTAAAGAGACCGATCAGTTCAAGGACTATAAGGATGCCCAGAAGGCGCTCAAGGCAAACGATCAGGTCAACGCCATGATGAACGATTTCCAGCAGAAAAGCATGGAATTCCAGGCGAAGACCATGATGGGCGAAGCTCCGGACCAGGATGCTCTTGCGCAGCTTCAGAATCTCTACAGCATAGTAATGTCCGATCCGCTCGCGTCTTCGTTCTTCAACGCCCAGATGCAGCTTCAGACCATAATCGCAGATATCTACAAGATAATCGGGGAGGCAGTAGATGAAGAATAGATTCGAGGATAGGCTTGGAAGGCTCCGCGCTGAGCTTTCGGCAAGAGATCTGGACGGATTCTACATCTGCGGAGAACCTAACGTTGCGTATTTTACGGGGCATAAGGGCAACGACTGCTTCCTCTACGTTACTCAGCAGGACGCTTACATAATTACTGACTTCCGCTACCGCGAGATGGCTCAGCAGTTCACCTGGCTGCAGTACTATGAGCAGTATTCCGGCAAGACCGTATACGATCTTCTGAACTCCCGTCCTGAAAAGAAGATAGGCGTGGAGAAAGACAGGATCAACTACGCTCAGGTGCTTGCTTTCCAGGAGAAATGTCCGGCTAAGGAGTTCGTTCCTGTGGAAGACATAGTTCTTGCGCTCAGGGAAGTAAAGGATGAGTTCGAGATAGAGGCTACCAAAAAGGCGTGTGCCGTTGCCATGAAAGCATTTGATCACATGTGCGGCTTCTTAAGACCCGGTCTTACGGAAAAACAAGCCGCCAACGAGCTTGAATACTTCATGAAGCAGAACGGCGCGGATGATCTGAGCTTCGATACGATACTTATCACCGGAGCCAAGACCAGCCTGCCGCACGGAGTTCCCGGAGACGACGTCATAAAGAAGGGCGATTTCGTTACCATGGACTACGGCTGCAAGGTAGACGGGTACTGCTCGGACGAGACAAGGACGGTTGCAGTCGGACAGCCCACACAGGAAATGATCGACGTTTACAACATAGTTCTGGAAGCTCAGCTCAACGCCTGCAATAACATTAAGGCTGGTCTTACCGGTAAAGAGTGCGACGCTCTTGCCAGAGACATAATCGTTAAAGCCGGCTACGGAGAATACTTCGGCCACAGCCTTGGTCACGGCACCGGTCTGGAGATACACGAGAGCCCCAGATACGCTCAGACTAACAACGACCCCATCAAAGCCGGTACAATTGTTTCCATAGAACCCGGTATATATCTTCCGGGAAAGTTCGGAGTAAGAATCGAAGACTTGGCATTAGTCACGGAAACAGGTATAATAAACTTTGTAACAGCACCTAAAGAGTTAATAATTCTCTAGAATATACAAGGAAGGAAAACAACCAATGATCACAGCAAGCGATTTCAGAAAAGGCATGACCTTCGACATCAACGGCGAGCCCCACGTAGTACTGGATTTCCAGCACGTTAAGCCGGGCAAGGGCGCAGCTTTCGTAAGGACCAAGTACAGAAACATCCTTACCGGCGCCACCAGAGAAGAAGCATTCAGCCCCAGCGACAAGTTCGAGCAGGCTCATATCGAGACTAAGAAGATGCAGTATCTCTACAACGACGGCGAACTGTACTACTTCATGGACCCGGAATCCTACGATCAGGTCCCGCTGTCCTTCGATCTTGTTGAAGACGCGATCAAGTACATCAAGGAGAACGACGAAGTAACCGTAAAGTTCTATCAGGGAAGCGCTTTCACAGTAGAAGCTCCTAACTTCGTAGACCTTATCGTTACCGAGACCGAGCCGGGAGTTAAGGGCAACACCGCTACCAACGTTACCAAGGCTGCAACCGTAGAGACCGGAGCCGTGATCCAGGTACCTATCTTCATCGAAGAGGGTGAAAAGATCCAGATAGACACCAGGACCGGCGAATATCTCGGCAGATCCAAGTAATCCAAAGATATCATAAAAGACCGGGCGGACAGCATTTTTGTGCTGCTCGCCCTTAGTCATAATATGGGCCGGCGGAACTACAGATGGCAAACAACGATTCCAAGGAAAAAAACAGTTTCGCTTACGCGGAGCAGTTCATACGCAAGGCTGTGCTCGCGACAGAAGGCATAGCAGGTATCCAGGAGCTTCCCCCGATACACGACGGAGTGTTCATAACGAACATCTTCGGCAATCTTGACGTTGACATTTTCGTTAACGTCTTCTTTGGGGTGAACATTCCGGAAGTATCCTGGAACATCCAGGAAAACGTTAAGGAGATCCTGGGACTTGAGACCAATCTGGATCCGGACCACATAAACATTCACATCGAGGGGGTAGACCTGAGCAATGTCAGACAATAGGACCAGCAGACCTTCTTCCAGGGAAGCGCTCATGAAGATGCTCTTCCAGATGGAGATCCAGGGGGATTTTTCAGAAGAAGCTAAGCAGAACTTTTCGGAAGAGTTCCTGGGTGAAGATCTGGACAGGCAGTATTTCGACGCTGTTTTCGATGCCTACATCAATAATAATAACGAGATAGACGACCTTATAGAATCCTTCAGCAAGGGATGGAAGCTTGAAAGGCTTGCCAAAGTGGATCTTACGGTCCTTAGGGTATGCATAGCGGAAACACTGTATCTTAAGGAGGATCCTGTCCCTATGTCCGCTGCGATAAACGAAGCCGTACGAATTGCAAAGATCTACGGCGGCAAGGATTCCCAGAGGTTCGTAAACGGTATTCTGGGAAGGATATCCAAAGAGCACGTTAATGCTGATAAATGATCCTGTTTACATAGGAATAGATACCAGCAACTACACTACTTCCGCCGCTGCAGCGGATAAAGACGGAAACGTTATTGCTAGCGTAAGGAAACTGCTGGATGTTAAACAGGGAGAGAAAGGGCTCAGGCAATCTGATGCTCTTTTTCAGCATTGGAAAACACTTCCGGACCTTCTGGAGCCTCTGCTTAAAGAGTACCGCGGCAGGATAGCCGCTGTATGCGCAGCATCCAGACCAAGGCCCGCAGAGGGATCCTACATGCCGGTCTTTACTGCAGGCACGAACATCGGAAGGACTATAGCCGCTGCATTAGGGGCAGAATACATGGAAACGTCCCATCAGGAGGCGCATTTCTACGCTGCTTCCTACGGAACGGACATCGATCATACAAAGCCGGTCTTAATGGCACATCTTTCCGGAGGTACGCTGGAATTCATCCATAAGAACGGTACTGACTACAGCATCGTTTTCAAAACGGACGATATATCCTACGGGCAGCTTCTTGACAGACTCGGCACAGATCTGGGATATCCGTTCCCTGCAGGAAAATATATCGACGAAGCAGCCCTGAGGATGGCTTTAAAAGCCCCGAAATGCCCGTTTAAATGCGTTTTCATGACAGAGTCGGGACTTAACCTGTCCGGACTGGAAACTTCGCTCAGAATGGCTGAAAAGACTTTCGGAGTAGATGAGCTGTCCTACTTTGCGATGCTTAGGATCTCCGAAAGTTTCGTAAAAGCTGCTGAACTATTAAAAGAAAAATATAGCGTTTCTCAGGTGCTTGTAAGCGGAGGTGTTGCGTGCAGCGAGTTCCTTCGCGAGTATTGCAGACCTTACGGATACATCTTCGGACAGAAACAATTCTGCGCGGATAACGCGGCAGGAGAAGCTCTCATAGCCTGGCACAACACATGCAGATGAAGTCCATTACAGTATCACAACTTAACAGATACATTGCCAGGGTGCTTTCTACTGATCCGATACTCATGGAGGTCGCTGTTAAGGGAGAGATATCCAGGATAACAAGGCACAGCAGCGGAAACTGGTTCTTCGACCTTAAGGACAGCGGCAGCAAGATAAGTTGTTTCCTGCCTGCGTCGCGAGTCGGATCTCTTAGGTACGAAGTCTCCGAAGGCATGGAGTTTACGGTATTCGGAAACATAAGCGTTTTCGAGCGTTCCGGCTCCTACAGTCTTTTTGTAACGGACATACAGGCGGAAGGCGAGGGCGCTCTGGCTGCAGCTTTCGAAAAGCTGAAAAAGAAACTGGATGCCGAAGGGATCTTCGATCCTGCGCACAAAAAGAAACTGCCGGAACTCCCGCAGAAAATAGGCGTGGTTACATCTCCTACAGGCGCAGTTATAAAAGACATTGCGCAGACCCTGAGACGCCGAGCTCCGATGGTGGAGATATTGCTCTATCCTGCTCTTGTCCAGGGGCAGGGGAGCGCCGCTACCATATGCGAAGGCATAAAGTTTTTTAACGAAAAAAGGCCCGACACTGATATAATCATAATAGGGAGAGGAGGCGGTTCGCTGGAGGACCTCTGGACCTTCAACGAAGAAAGCGTCGCACGCGCGGTATACGATTCCAGGATACCGGTAATATCCGCAGTAGGACACGAATCCGACTACGTGATATCCGATCTTGCCGCGGATGTGCGTGCTTCTACGCCTACGGCTGCCGCGGAGATATGCGCTCCTCACATAGATAATCTTAAAGACAGAGTAAGAAACTGCAGTCCTGCTGCGGTCTTTGCGCTTCTGAACAACCGCGTGGAGCTGCAGAGATCTGTTCTGTTAAGAATTAAAGACGGTCTGGACAGCGCCGCAGTTTCTAAGATCAATTCCCTCTCTTCCAGGCTCAGCCTTGCCGGTGCCGAGCTTAAGGCAAGCGATCCTATGGCCGTTCTGGGAAGCGGCTATGCCGCCGTAAAAGATGCCGACGGAAAATGGAGATCAAAAGCCGAAGGGCTTTCCTCCGGAGACCGTATTAAGCTTATATTCAGAGACGGAAGCGCAGACTGCTTAGTTAACGAGGTGACACTGAATGAGTAAGATATCCGTATTCGAAGAGACTCTTCAAAAACTGGAGGACTGCGTTAAAAGGATCAAAAGTCCGGACTGCACTCTGGAAGAAAGCATGGAACTTTACGAAAAGAGCGTAAAGTATTACGAGCAGTGTACAAAAATACTTGATGATGCAAAGCAGAAGCTTGAGATATACAGACCCGAGACAGACACAACGGAGGAATTCGATGTTATCTGAGCACGACCGCGCAATATTCAATAAATACCGCAAGATAGTGGACGATCACATCCTGGATTTCATTCCGGAGATAGATCCGCTAAGCAAGGATCTTTACGATTCTATGAAATACGCGCTTCTTTCCGGCGGAAAGCGCATTAGACCCGTACTTGTACTTGCGGCATGCGAGATGTTCAACACGCCTCTTGCTTTCGTAATACCGTACGCGTGTGCGGTAGAATACGTCCACACATATTCTTTGATACACGACGATCTGCCGTGCATGGACGATGATGACATGCGAAGAGGAAAACCCACGGTGCACAAACAGTTCGGCGAAGCAAACGCTGTACTGGCCGGAGACGGTCTTCTGTCATGCGCTTTCGAGACCATGAACAAGGACATGCTGATGTATCTGGACGATCCCGAACTACTTAAACGAAAAGTACGTGCCGCGTATTCGCTTTCCAAGGGCTGCGGCTGCCGCGGAATGGTCGCCGGACAGGTAACGGACATCGCAACTGCGGACGAGCAGTCTTCCACGGATCTTATAAACTACGTAAACTACAAAAAGACTGCCTGTCTTATCCGTGCCAGCGTAATGATGGGCGGCTTCCTAGGAGGAATGAATTCCGATACCTGGGAAGATCTGTCCATATACGGCGAGAACATAGGCATGGCTTTCCAGCTTGCGGATGACCTGGCGGACAGCAGCAGCGGACAGGATGCTGACGAGGCCACTTATGTCCAGCTGTTCGGACGGGAAAAAGCTGTTGAGTTGGCAGAACAGTACATTCAGACCGCGCGTAATGCCATCGAAAAGTATTACGATCACGGTTCCATCTACAGATATCTGGCAGATCTCTTAGAGACCAGAATACATGAATAAGAACGAAGATCTTACAAAACAGATAAAGCTAATGTCTCCGGAAGAGATGAAGAGTCTCGCTTCGGAGATAAAGAAGGATATGATAGAGACAGTATCCAATACGGGAGGCCATCTGGCATCTTCGCTTGGTGCAGTCGAGCTTACAATAGCGATCTACCATGTTTTTGATTCGCCCAAGGACAAGATCGTCTGGGACGTAGGACACCAGTGCTATGCGTCCAAGATGCTTACAGGCCGCTGGGATAAGATGGACACATTAAGGCAGTACGGAGGCATATCCGGATTCCCTAAAAGGCACGAGAGCGTCCACGACGCTGATGATCCCGGCCACAGCGGCACATCCATATCCATCGCTTACGGTTATGCTAAGGCAAGGGATCTTTCCGGAGACGATTATTCCTGCGTTGCAGTAATCGGTGACGGTTCGCTTACTGCCGGCGTTTCCATGGAAGCTCTTGACGCAGCCGGCGACTGCAGGACGCCTTTCATCGTTATCCTTAATGACAACAGGATGTCCATCTCCAAAAGCACCGGCAGTTTCTCAAAACATCTGCAAAAGCTAAGGACGTCTAATCTATATAAAAATTTCAAGACTAATCTTAAAAGAGTCTACAGTCCCAAAGGCGTACACAGGCTCAGCGTTATAAGGGATAAACTAAAGTATTCGCTGCTCCCCAAGAGCATATTCGAAGAGCTTGGATTTAAGTATTACGGTCCTGTTGACGGTCACGACATAGAGAGTCTTACAAACGTCCTCAGATTTGTAAAAAGTCTGGATCAACCGGTCTTAGTGCATGTGATAACTCAAAAAGGCAACGGCTTTGCTCCGGCAATGGAAGATCCCACAAAGTTCCACGGCGTTGGTAAATACGATCCTGTAAGCGGAGATACTCCGAGCGCAGACGAAAAGAGCTGGTCCGATACTTTCGGCGAGATCCTTGTAGAACTTGCTTCCAAAGACCCTGACATATGTGCTATAACCGCAGCAATGGGAGAATCTACGGGTCTTGCGGAATTCGCAAAGGCATATCCGGACAGATTCTTCGATGTAGGGATCGCAGAGCAGCATGCAGCCGCATTTGCCGAAGGTCTTGCACTTAATGGCAAAAAGCCTGTAGTTGCAATATATTCCACATTCCTTCAGAGAGCTTACGACCAGATTCTTTCGGAGATCTGTCTTCAGGATCTTCCGGTTATTTTTGCGGTAGACAGGGCAGGAGTTACCGGCCGCGACGGAGAGACTCATCAGGGCATATACGACATAGCATATCTTTATTCCATGCCCGGCATGACGATCATGAATCCTCGTGACAGGGGAACGATGGAGAACATGTTCCGTCTGGCACTTGAACTTAAAACGCCTGTCGCTGTCAGATATCCAAAGAACTGTCCCGGTACTTATCCCGTACCTGCAGGAAACGGTTCTCCGCAGATCATCAGGGAAGGCAGCGACGTGCTGATCATTTCCGATGCCAATATGCTTTCCGAATGCATTAAGTGCGCCGGAGAACTTGAGACGAAAGTAATAGAAGGCTGGAAACCCCTCAGTTACGCTGTCTGCGACATAGGCATACTTAAGCCTTTGGACTTGGAATTCATAGACAGAGCGCTTACACTATACAAATACGTCGTTACAGTAGAAGACGGAACAGCCGACGGAGGATTCGGCCAGCGCGTATCTGCATACGCGGCGCAGACCGGAAAAGGAAAAGTACTTAACATTGGATGGCCGGACGCTTTCATAGAGCACGGCAGCATCTCCGAACTGAGGGCCGCATATAAGATGGACAGCCGCGGCATAGCGGAGAGAATAATTTCTTTCATAGGAGGACGCTCTTGAAGACCAGACTGGATGTCCTTCTCTTAGAGAAAGGTTTGTTCGATTCCCGCGAGAAAGCCCGGGCAGCAATAATGGAAGGTCTTGTATACGTCAACGGCGCGATCTCCGACAAGCCCGGTACTTCCGTCAAAGACGATGCTCAGATAGAGATCCGAGGGGAACTCTGTCCGTATGTAAGCAGGGGAGGCTGGAAGCTTCAGAAGGCGCTGGACGTTTTCGTCATTGATCCCAAAGGAATGGTTTGCCTGGACATTGGTTCTTCCACCGGCGGATTTACTGACTGTCTCCTCCAGCGAGGAGCGGCAAAAGTTTACGCACTTGACGTAGGCACCAATCAGCTTGCATATAAGCTCCGTGTCGATGAGCGCGTAGTCTGCATGGAGAAGACCAATTTCCGAACTCTGGATATTGCATCTTTTCCTGAAAAAGTTGACTTTGCGTGCACAGACGTGTCTTTCATATCCCTGATGCATATTTTTCCAAACGCAGCCACTCTTTTAAATGATGGCTGCGGTATGGTAGCTTTAATAAAACCGCAGTTCGAGGCCGGCAGGGAACAGGTAGGAAAGAAGGGTATCGTACGCGATCCGTCCGTTCACGAAGAAGTTATAAGGAAAGTAATAGGCTATGCTTCGGAGAACGGCTTCAGTGTTCAGGGATTGGACCATTCTCCGATAACCGGAACTACCGGAAACATAGAATTCTTAATATGTCTTAAACTCGGCGGAACGTCTGCCGACGTAGATATCAAGGCCGTGGTGGAAAAAGCCCACGGCATGTTGGAGGCATAAGATGGGTCTCAGCCCGATGATGCAGCAATATCTGGCTACCAAGGAGCAGTACAAGGACTGCATCCTGTTTTACCGTCTCGGAGATTTCTACGAGATGTTCTTCGATGATGCTGTAAAGACCTCAAAAGCCCTTGATCTTGTACTTACAGGACGCGCAAGCGGAGATAATGAGCGCGCGCCAATGTGCGGCGTTCCTTATCATGCCGCGGAAAATTACATTGCCAGACTCATTGAAAAAGGTTTTAAGGTAGCCGTTGCTGAGCAGATGGTGGACCCGGCCGAGTGCAAAGGCATAGTCCCCAGAGAAGTCATAAGAGTCGTTACTCCCGGTACGCTAACAAGCTCTTCCATGCTCCAGGAAAAGGAGAACAACTATCTTCTTTCCGTTTATTTCGATAATGGCACCGACGTATCCTGGTGCGATCTTTCCACAGGAGAGTTCAAAGCATCGTTTCTGGGCGGAGACAACGCCGACGAACAGCTTTCCGAGCTTATTGCAAGGATACAGCCTAAGGAGATCATAACCAATTATTCGGAAGAACGTGCTCCGGCGCTTTGGGAACAGTGCAAGGCCGGAAGCGACATCTACATATCCCAGATCAGCCAGCGTTTAAGTTACGATAAAAGCGCTCCAGGTATGCTTCTTGCTTACCTTAAGGATACGCAGAAACAGGACGTTACGCACCTCGAGCCTCTTAAGATCGTAGACGATTCCAAATGCATGCGTCTGGACAAGGCCAGCATAAAGAATCTGGAACTTACGGAAACGCTCTTCGACAAAAACGTTAACGGTTCGCTCCTGGGCGTTCTTGACAGCTGCAAGACTGCTATGGGCTCCAGAAAGCTAAGGCAGTGGATAAGGGAGCCTCTGACTGACAAAACTGCGATAGACGCAAGGCTTGATGCGGTAGATCATCTCTGCGAAGACATACTTGCCAGAAACGACCTGAGGACTATGTTTTCCGGCGTATACGATCTGGAAAGACTTATGGCAAGGATCTCCTTGGGAACGGCAAATGCAAGGGACCTTATTGCTCTTAAAGCAAGTCTTGCATACCTTCCGGACATCAAGGCGATCCTTGAAAGGTCGGAATCAAAACTCCTTAAAGAGATCGGGGCAAAAATAGATACTCTTTCTGATATCTGCGCAAAAATAGAAAGCGCTATAGTCGACGATCCTCCGTTTACGCTTCGTGAAGGCGGGATCATTAAACGCGGCTTTTCCAAGACGCTTGACGACATATACGACGCTTCTCACAACAGCCGCAAATGGATAGCCGGTCTGGAAGCAACGGAACGCGAACGCACAGGCATCAAGACACTTAAAGTCGGTTACAACAAGGTCTTCGGATATTACATAGAAGTAAGCAAGTCTCTTACCGATCTGGTACCGGAAGACTATATAAGAAAGCAGACTCTTGTGGGCGGGGAACGCTACATCACTCCCGAACTTAAGGAGATGGAAAGCATCGTGATGAGCGCCCAGACCAAGATAAACGAACTGGAATACAGTCTGTTTGCTTCGCTCAGAGAAGAAGTAAAGGCCCTTGCTTCTGTGATCCAGGAAGACGCTTACGCTCTTGCGTGCGCGGACGTTCTCTGCAGCTTCGCGGAAGTTTCAGTAAAGAACGCGTATGTACGTCCGGTCATTACTCTCGGGGACAAGATCGTCATAAAGAAGGGCAGGCATCCGGTCATAGAGAACACGATCGCGGACGGACGCTTTGTTTCCAACGATGTGTACATAGATAGAGAAGATGCTTCCATGCTGCTGATAACCGGTCCAAACATGTCCGGTAAATCCACGTACATGAGGCAGCTTGCGCTTATAGTGCTTATGGCACAGGCCGGTTGTTTCGTTCCGGCGGATGAAGCCGAGATCGGACTCTGCGACAGGATATATACCAGGATAGGCGCTTCCGATAATCTGTCCATGGGGCAGTCCACTTTCTTCGTGGAGATGTCGGAGCTCGCATACATCCTTAATACAGCTACGCCCAGAAGCCTGATTATCCTGGACGAGATAGGCCGCGGAACAAGCACTTACGACGGTCTGTCGATTGCCTGGGCAGTAGTCGAGCACCTTACGGATCCCAAACTGCGCGCAAGGACACTTTTCGCAACGCATTACCACGAGCTTACAGCACTTGAAGGAAGCGTTAAAGGTGTAAAGAATCTAAATGTCGACGTGGCTGAAAAGGACGGAAACATCATATTCCTTCACAAGATAGTAGAAGGAAGCGCAAGCAGGAGCTACGGAATACATGTCGCAAGGCTTGCCGGCGTGCCCAGGAATGTTCTGGAAGCCGCCGAGCAGAAGCTTGCAGCGCTGGAAGAAGAATACGAAGACATTAAGATCTCTCCGTCGCCTGCGCGGAAGGAAGAACCTGAGCAGCAGCTTTCGCTTTTCAACGCTAACGATTCTGTTATAGTTCAAAAGCTTAAGAGCATCGACATAATGAACATCACGCCTTCCGGCGCGATCAAGGTCCTGGAAGAGCTTATAGAGGAGGCCGGCAGATCATGATCTATTCTAGGATAGTAGAGCTTCCGGAGGAAGTCGCCGGCAAGATAGCTGCCGGAGAAGTTATAGAAAGGCCTCTTTCCGTCGTAAAGGAGCTCCTTGAGAACTCTATCGATGCCGGAGCGACTTCAATAACCGTAGAGATCGGTAAAGGCGGCAAGGAGTACATACGCGTAACAGATAACGGATGCGGGATTTCCAAGGACCAGCTAAGCCTTGCGTTTACACGTCACGCTACAAGTAAACTGCGTACGGCGGAGGATCTGGACTTCATAGATACCCTGGGATTCAGAGGCGAAGCTCTCGCTTCCATAGCTTCAGTATCCAGAACCGAACTGATCTCCAGACCAGCTGATCAGAAACTCGGCGCAAGGATATGTGTGGAAAGCTCCAATGTTACCGTTTTGGAAGACGCTGCATGCGAAGAGGGAACTACGATAATCGTAAAGGATCTTTTCTACAGCATTCCTGCCAGACTTAAATTCCTTAAGCCGGATAATACAGAAAGCGCGCTTATAACCGACTACGTATCCAAGATGGCCATTGCCTGGCCGCAGGTCCGTATACGCCTTATTTCCAACGGGTCGACCCTTTTTACCACCCCGGGCAGAAACTCGCTGAAACAGGCTATTATGACCGTCTACAGCCCTAAAATGTGCGCGGGTCTGCTGGAGCTTGCCGCAGACGACGGTGATATGACGGTAAAGGGCTACATATCGTCTCCCACGTATTACGAAAAGAACCGCAGAAGACAGGTATTCTTCGTGAACGGCAGACTAATAAAGAGCAGGCTTTTGGAGAACGCAGTTGCCGACGCTTACAGCGATAAGCTGTTCGAAGGCATGTATCCTGCGGTATTCATTTTCCTTACTGTAGATCCTTCCCAGCTGGACGTTAACATTCATCCACACAAGACAGAAGTCAGGTTCTATCAGGAAAAGGCGGTAAGCGATTTCCTGATAAAGTCCATCAGAAGAACTCTTCTGGACCCCAGAGGGATGGAAGCAAGGACAGTTTTGCCTGAACGGACCGAACCTGCTGTCCCTGTTTTCGAGCGTCCGGAACAGAGGATCGTTTTTGCAGCTGCTGAAACAGCTCCCTTAAGCGATTATACAGTTCCTGCAGCCGATGAAGCAGAAAGGCCGGCATTCGTATCCGTTGCTCCGGATACTGCATACGACGATTTCTTTAAAGATCTCAGGATAGCTTCCGAAGAAAAGGAACAGATACAGGAAGAAATATTCCAATATAATGCTTCCAACAGACTGATCTTCTCCGGTCTTACCATCATCGGTCAGTTCAGAGATACATACCTTATACTTAAGGATCCGGACGGCCTTTACATCATGGACCAGCACGCGGCGCACGAAAGAGTCATGTACGAGAAACTTATAAGAAGCTTCAATTCGGATATCTCCGCGTCGCAGCAGCTGCTTGTTCCAGTTATTAAGGACATTGGTATGTCGGAGATGCAGCAGGCTGAAAGCGCAGTTGACGCTCTTTTGGAACTTGGTTTCGACATAAAGCCTTTCGGTCCGTCCGCGTTTGCGATAAGCGCTGTGCCGGGTTTCATGGATATCGCGGAGGCAGAGGATTTCATAGACGAATTCTTTGCAGCGGCAGCTGAAGGCCGGAACGTTCAGGCCAGAAAAGACCAGATAATTACGCGCTCCTGCAAGTCCGCGGTAAAGGCTCACGACCATCTGTCAGACGAAGAGATCAAGGCGCTTCTACTTGATCTCGACCGCTGCGAGAATCCTTATTCCTGCCCGCACGGCAGACCTACTTTCGTAAAATTCACGGAATACGAACTGGAAAGAATGTTCAGGCGCAAATGATCAAGACCTTCTTTGTCGTCGGCCCGACGGCATCCGGAAAGACTGAATACGCCGTAAGACTTGCGGAAGACATCGGAGGAGAGATAGTTTCCGCAGATTCCATGCAGATATACAAATACATGGACATCGGCAGCGCAAAACCGTCCGCGGAAGAGCTCGCACGTGCCAGACACTGGCTGATAGGCGAGATAGATCCGAGGACGCCTTTTAACGTGTCGGATTATCAGCAGCTGGCACTGCAATACATTAAGGATATAGCTGCAAGAGGTAAGACTCCCATCGTATGCGGAGGGACCGGTCTCTATGTTAACTCGCTGATATACAAGATGGATTTCGAGGCTCCGGAAGGCGATGAGGAATTCCGCAAAAAGATATTCGCGGAAGAAGACGGTGATACCGAAAAGCTTCACGAAAGGCTTAAAAAGCTGGACCCTGACGCAGCGGAAGCAATACATCCCAACAACATCAAAAGGACCTTAAGAGCCATAGAAAGGCTTGAAAAAGGGGAGGGCAGGCTTGCGGAGTTTGCTAAGGCTACTGAACCTTCGGATCTCCTCGAGCCTGTGATGCTCGGAATGGATCTTCCGCGCGACGTACTCTACGACAGGATCAACAGAAGAGTGGACGTATTATTTATAAGGGGACTTGAGCAAGAGGTCCGGGATTTGATGGAAATGGGATTTACTTCCGCGGACGTTGCGATGAAAGGCATTGGCTATAAAGAGATAATAGATGTCCTTTCTGCGGGAGGAAAAGCAGAAGACGCTGCGGAGACCATCAAGGCTAATACCAGACATTACGCCCGCAGACAGCTGATCTGGTTCAGAAGATACAAGCAGATACACTGGATAAACCCTGAATACTCTTCCGAAAATCTTCATTTTATCGGAATAGTATGATATAATAAACATATGGCAGGAAAAACTATCGTACACAACAAAAGCGATAAACCGGACAACGTAGTCGCGCGAGAGAACGATGTCCAGGACCGCTGCGAAGCCATAGAAAAGGAACTTCCGTCGTGGCTCCGCGGTTTTTTCATGTACCTTAAGACCGGCGTTCTTCCGATGACAAGATTATCGTATCTGTCGGATATCCGTTTCTTCTTCACTTATCTGATAAATGAGACAGAGCTTAAGGAAAAACGGAAGACGATCAAAGAGATACAACCGGACGATCTGGATGCCGTTACTTCTGTTGACGTAAACATATACATTGATTACTGCAGACGGTATAAGAAGATCGATAAGAACGGTAATACGGTCGTCTACGAGAATAAGAACAGCGCGCTTTCACATAAGAAATCCACGGTTTCCGTGCTTTTCAAGTATCTGTACCGCGACGGTCTGGTCAGCAAGAACATTACCGACGGTTTCGATCCCATAAGGATGCCGAAGGCCGGTGAACGCGAGATAAAGGCTCTTCAGGACAACGAAGTAATGACGATGCTGGATTCCGTTATCACCGGAGAAGGCCTTACCGAGCATGAGAAGAAGTACTGGGAAAAGACCAAGCAGCGCGACAAGCTGATCCTGCTTCTGCTCGTAACTTACGGACTGCGTCTTTCAGAGCTTCAGCAGCTTAACGTTTCGTCTTTCAACTTCGACCGCGGAGAGTTCAAGATATACAGAAAACGCGGAAAAGAGTCCATAATGCCTATAAACAATACCATTACAGAGGCGTTTACAGACTACATAACTAAGGAAAGGCCCTCGGATGACGATCTTGCGGAGGAACAGAAAGATGCTCTGCTGTTGTCGCTACAGGGAACGCGGCTTACGGACAGGCAGATAAGGCAGATCGTAAAGAAGTATACATCCGTCAGTCTCGGAACCACAAGAGAGTCCGGTTACAGCCCGCACAAGCTGAGGGCAACGGCTGCTACGTCGCTTATCGCGCGAGGAAATTCCATCTACGACGTTCAGGAATTGCTGGACCACGAGAACGTTACCACAACGCAGTTGTACGCAGCGCATAAACTTAATACTAAACGCCAGCTCATAAAGAATTTTGAGTGGGGAGAGGATCTGGAGAGATCAGATGAATGATTTAACAGTAAAGTTATTATGTGAACAATTTGGAATCGATCAGGAAACTGTCGACATAGTTGAAAAAGCCGAGGCATCTCTTGCCGAAGAGTTCCGCAAGATCGATGACATCTGCGAATACAATCAGTACAAGGTCCTGAAGGCTTTCCAGGACAACAGGATCTCCGATATGCACTTCGGATGGAACACCGGCTACGGCTACGACGATCCCGGAAGAGACGCTCTGGAACGCCTTTACGCCAGTGTTTTCAAGGCCGAAGGAGCCATTGTAAGGACTCAGATAGTCAACGGCACTCATGCTCTTGCAAGCGTATATCTTGGGCTTTTGCGTTCCAGTGACGAGCTTTTATATTGCAGCGGAACTCCTTACGATACCATGAAGACCGTCATAGGACTTGAAAAAGATATTCTTTCGCCTGGAAACCTGCTGGAATACGGTGTTTTGTACGACCAGGTAGAGCTGAAGGCCGACGGAAGCGTAGATCTGGATGCAGTTAAAGCTGCTATCAAGCCTCGTACAAAGATCGCTGCTCTTCAGAGATCCACCGGTTATTCCTTTAGAAAAGCCTTTACTACCGAACAGATATCCGAATGGATCAAAGCCTGCAAGTCTGTAAAGCCGGACATCATATGCATGGTAGATAACTGCTACGGCGAGTTTACGGATTATAAGGATCCCATTGAGCTCGGCGCGGACATCATGGCCGGATCTCTTATAAAGAACCCCGGCGGCGGTCTGGCGCTTTCCGGCGGTTACATAGCAGGCAGAAAGGATCTTGTCGATAAGATCTACTACAGGGTCACTTGTCCGGGCATAGGCGGAGAATGCGGCCTTACGTTCGGCCAGACAAGGACGATGATGGAAGGACTTTTCATAGCTCCCAGAGTAACTGCCGGCGCCGTTAAGGGCGCAAAACTCTGCGCTAAGGTCTACGAGGATCTTGGATATCAGACATGTCCTAAGTCGACGGATAAACGTTCGGATATAATAGAAGCCGTCGTTCTTGGCAGTCCGGAAAAAGTCGAAGCATTCTGCCGGGGCGTTCAGAAAGCTGCTCCTGTCGAATCGTTCGTTACGCCAATTTACGGCGAGATGGCCGGCTACAAGGATGACATCATAATGGCTGCGGGCGCTTTCGTTCAGGGATCTTCCATAGAATTATCCGCCGACAGCCCCAAACGCGAGCCTTACATCGTATATTTCCAGGGAGGCATTACATACGAACATTCAAAATTCGGTGTGATAATGAGCCTTCACAGCCTTAAACAGAAGGGCCTTATCTGATAGTATCAGATAGAGCAGGGCGGCCTGCAGTACGCTCAGAACACAAACATACAAGCCTGTACAAATTACTGTACAGGTTTTTTAATGTGCATATTTCTGTACACATCTATTGATATTATAGGCTTGACAAAAGAAATTTGGAAATATAGAACAAATGTTCAAATAATGCTTGACATGCAAACATTTGTTCTGTATAATCTAATCGAACAAATGTTCAGGGGGAAATTGAGATGAGAAAGACATACAGGATCAAGAACAAGTTCAGATTTACGGTATTTGTAGCTGTAATGGTACTTATCATATCCGTGCTCATGGGAATGATCGTTCCGGTAAGAGCTCATGCCGGAAACATCAGATATATAGAAGTCAAAGTCTGCGGCGGAGATACGCTCTGGGGACTTGCGCAGCAGTACGGCGATCCGGATAAGGATGTCCGTGAGAACATTTATGATATCTGCCGGATTAACAACGTCAGCGCAGAGACGCTTCGTGTGGGAGACTCAATACTTATCCCGCAATAAAGTGTTATACCGGTAAAAGCAGTCCTCATTTATAAGTTCATGAATAATACTCAAATTACTACTTGTAAATGGAGGATAGATATATCGACCGCATCAAAAAAAATCGCTTAAATCGGCGATTTTTTTGATGCATATTTTATGATATTACAGGAATTCAACATAATTTACTTACGGTCACTCACGGCCCCCCCGGGGGACCATTCTTGTGTATTATTATTCCCAAAATTGATATTTTAGGAATAGTTATGTATATCTTAAAACACTGCCCTGTTCGGGTATTTATATCTGAAAAAACGGCTTAAAGCCGTCGGTCCTTTCCTGCTTCAATTCGTTCTGATCTATTCCGTACTCTTCCAGGTCCACTCTGTAGTTTACAACGTAGACTCCGTCAGCGATCAGTCTGCGGCGCTGTTCGTCAGGACCTCCGAACCCGAAGCTTTTAGCCAGCTGTCCGTTCGCGTTCACTACTCTGTGACAGTGAACATTTGTTTCATCGGGATTTCTGTGCAGCGCGTTGCCCACAGCTCTGGCTGCCCGCGGATATCCTGCCAGTTCCGCTACCTGTCCGTAAGTTGCTACTTTTCCTTCCGGTATCAGCTTTACGGCCTCGTAAACGTTTCTTTCGAATTCGGTCATATCGTTTCTTCTATTATCGAACCAATGTCGACAAGCGGTCTGTCAGATATCCAGCTTACTGTCAAATCGCATCCGCAAATGAAATTCACGATCTTTTCTGCATCAGGATGGGCGTTTAAGTCTCCGTTGAACCAGATCTCATCCCCTATTCTTCCGCTCGTTCCCCCGATGAATCCCCTCTTGTAGCCCGGAAGTTCCACATGTCCGGCAGAAATAAGCAGGCACTCTGGTCCGTCCGAAGCACATAAAGCCTTATAAATGCCTTCGTCTTCCGTAATGAAATGGCTGTCATCCACAACTACAACGTTGCATTTTGTGTATCCCTGGGCAACATTTATCATTCTTATGTCCGGATACAGGTCCTTAACTGCCTGCATCAGGTCCTGACTGACAGTAGACGTGTTGCAGATCAGGAATTTCTCGGTAACGACCGCATTATAAAGAACGTCGGACGGATACTCAGGCCCCAGCAGGTCTGCGTTACCCTTAAAAACAGGCGATTTGGGAGAAGTTCCGAGCTTGCACATGTAAATATCCGGGTGACTGCTTATCGGCTCTGAGACGGCTTGTTTTCGGCCTGAAAAGCATATCTGATGTCCTTCTTCGGCAAGAGAATCTGTCAATTCCGGAAATGCATTGTAAGAAATATGTATCCTGCTCATACCTGTACGGAAAAGTACATGACTAAAACCATTATCAACACTATAAGAAGCAGACCCAGGCATATTTTTACATGCCGTTTTCTTTCGGAGCTGATGGTCGCTGCGAACTCTCTTATGAAGGCGTTTACCCAGAAGTAACGCTTTGTTCTGCTTCCTATTCCTTCTGCCTTTATCCCCTGTTTGGACGCGTACATCCCGGAGCGGAACACATGATAATTCGTCGTCGAAAACGCAAGTTTGGGTTCCGGATCTTGATCGATGCTTCTGATCAGAGCGTTGGAGAACTTAAGATTCTCGTAAGTATTGGCAGACTTGTTCTCGACAAGTATCCTGTCTTCCGGAACGCCTGCAGAAACTAGATAATTCTTTATGGCCTCAGCTTCTGACATAACTTCGTCGGATCCTTGTCCTCCGGACGGAACGAAAACGATGTCCTTGCCGGAAGCTTCTTTCTGCATTCTTGCAAACTCAAGCGCCTTGTCGGCCCTGCCCTGCAGCAGTTTAGTAAGCGTACCGTCCTTGTTTATCATGCATCCGAGGATCATGATGTAATCCCTGTCGAAAGGCGGGACATGTTTTGCGGCGCGCAGCGCGACAACTATCGTTCCTATCAGAATGCATTCGATGTAACTGACTACGGAGGCTATCCCGTCTTCAACGAACATGACCATGTGGCGGCCTATACCGGTCTCCCTGTGCACTTCGGCGTTGGTGTAGTTAAAGATGAAATCGCTGAAAAGACTCGGGAAGACAAGCATTAAGCAGAATACGACGGAGAGGATTATCCCCAGCATGTTCCTTATGTTGCGTCCCTCTTTTCTCATCAGATTGATGTTGCTCGCTATTATAAGTACCGCAAGGATGAACGCGATCGGAAAACTGATGATAGACAGGCTCCTGGCAGCTCCCAGCAGCGAGAACATGTAGGAATACAGTCCGGAAAAAGCGAATATGCGAAATATCTGAAGGATGATCAGAAAACCGATGAATACTATCAGGCCGAAAGTTGTGATGTTCTTATACTGGTAAAGATCTTCGGCAGTATCATGCCTGTATTTCCTGACAAGGCTGATGAAAGCGAGAACAAGGTAGATGGAAACGCATAAAGGAATGATCCAGCTGCCTCTGCAGTTTCCCAGATAATATGTTTCGGTTATTATGCCGGACTTGTGAACGATCACCCTGTTAAGGTGTGTGATGCCGTCGGATGATACGGTAGTAATGAAATCGTTTCCCGGTGAAACATAACTGGCTGTTATATGCATTACATTATCTTTTATGTAATGATCGTCTATGTTTAGGCATCCATTCTCAGAATAGACGGTATAATCCGCCGGATCCTGCGACTGATTATATACGTCAAAAGAAATCTTTATCGTTCCGCGGCAGGCGTAAATGACGCCGGCGCAGATCAACGCAAGGACGATAGGAAGGATAATGAATAATTTTTTGCTGAGAAATCTGTTCATATAATAGTTATTTCAATCATTGTATTTCGAGATGCAGATGGTTCCGTCGTTCATGGCAGGATCTTCTCTGTAGATGAGGCGCAGCCGAGAGTATTTATCCGCAAAATACTGTTTGTTTTCCGCCTTATGGCCAATTAAGGAAGAAAATGTTCCAGGCCCGGCTGTTATAAGAAGCTGATTTTCGTCCGGGAGATCTTTCAGGTGCTGCGCCAGCAGTTCTTCCGCCTTATCTCTTATGATGCGACCTTCCACCAGCTGGCGGAATGCCGGATGATAAGTGTCCCCCACTACCCTGCTGTCTTCGGAATCATTTATAAGGGCGCTTGCTTTTAGTCCTACGCGTATCACATTGATACCCGCGTCAGTTAGTTTCCTGTACATATCTGTAGTGGTACGGAGCATTTCTTCCTGCAAAAAAGGCTCGTATGAACCTTCTTCGTACATTTTACAGAGCTTAGTACCGCTGATTATGACTGTCGGGTAAAGCCTTGCTATTTCAGGTCCGATCTCTATCGTCCTGCGAACAGACTCCATGCATTTATCGTAAGAGTCACCGGGAAGACCTATCATCAGCTGTATTCCAAGAGTAAAGCAGCCGTAGGACTTTATCAGATCGCAGGCTCTGTATACGTCTTCCGGGCCGTGTCCCCTTTCGGAAAGCCTAAGTACTTCCGGATCGAAAGACTGAACGCCGAGCTCTATTACGTCCGCTCCGTAAGCTTTAAGGTTATCCAAGATCTCTTCGTCTATGTAATCCGGACGTGTGGATAGATGTATCTTATCGATCTTTCCGGCTTCTTTATATTCTTTTGCGACGGCTAGAAATGCGCTCTGCTGCTCCAGAGGTATGCCGGTAAAGCTTCCTCCGAAAAAAGACAGCTCTATTTCCTCAAGCCCTCTGCCTTCCAGCGTCGACAGCCATTCGTCCGCGATGCGTCTTACATCTTCCGGAGTAACGTTCGCTGTCCTTGCTGTTATAGCATTCTGGTTGCAGAATACGCAGGCATGGGGGCACCCTTTATGCGGTATAAATATTGGAATAATGGCATGTTTTTTCATCTAGTTCAGCTTGGATCAGTAATATCCTGTCCCCCAGAAACCTTTGCCTTCGGAACGCGCCTTGCGCTGCAGTTCAACGAATTCGTCCGCGTATTTAACGTTAGGCTGGTAGGTTACGACCATGGCATACCCTTCGGATAATAAAATACGCTGGACCATGGTCTCCTGATCGCTTTTGTATACATATGCAAGAAGGCGTCCGTACTGGTCGTAGTTATCCAGGTCGTATTCAATATAAATGTTCTTTCCGTCTATCAGATCCTTAAGAAAAGCAGCGGCCTTTTCGCCTTCTTTGGTATTTTCCTTACCGGAAGCAGACGGAGCTACGGACTCGGGAGCATCTATTCCGATCAGCCTGACCTTAGTTTCTTTACCGTCTTTCTTTATGTAGAAAGTGTCTCCGTCAACGACTTTTTGTACCTTATACGGTCCGTCGAGCTCTATGTCTCCTTTGACGATCTTTTCGGGACGGTCCAGGTAAAGTTTCTTAAATAAAACTAACGCCAATAAAACTATCAGCGCCAGAATTACAAATATGAGCCTGTTCCTGAAGGTCTTTTTCTTATCAGTTCCTGCGCTGTGCATCCATATAGCTCTGAAGAATGATCACTGCAGCCTGACGGTCTATTATTGTCTTGCGCTTTTCGCGGCGCATGTTTGCCTCTATAAGTACGTTCTGAGCTATCTTTGTAGTAAATCTTTCGTCCTGAAACACATAGTTGAGCTTAAGTCCGTTGCTCTGGGTCTTGTTCTTGAGTCTTTCAACGAAATCGCGTACTTTTTCGGTCTGAGGACTGTCGGAGCCGTCCAGCATCAGCGGCAAACCACAAACAACGGTATCGGCTTCGAATTCCTTAATGTACTCCATTACTTTGGTGGTATCTTTCTTGATCCCAACACGTTCTATGGTAGTTACACCTTGTGCAGATATAAACAAGGGGTCGCTTACAGCCACCCCTATTGTTTTATCTCCTATATCCAATCCTATCCAGCGCATTATTTATTGAGGAACTTTCTGAGAAGCTCTTCTACGAGCTCGTCGCGCTCGATCTTGCGGATGAGGTTCCTGGCATTGTTGTGCCCGGTGATATAAGAAGGATCGCCGGAAAGAATGTAGCCGACCATCTGATCTATGGCATTGTAGCCCTTTTCGTCCAAAGCCTGATAGACCTTACTGAGGATCTCCTGCGTGGTCTGTTCTTTCTTCTTCTCCGAGTTGTTGAAAAGTATGGTATTCCTGTCCATTTTGATACCTCCTGTGTTTATATTTTAACGCTCCATAAGCTTTTCGGCAAGAGCAAATGCATCTGGAAGCTTGGAAATATCCTTTGCACCCGCCTGGGCCATGTCGGCCTTTCCGCCTCCGCCGCCTCCGGCAGCCTTGGCTATCTGCTTGATCATGTTGCCTGCGTGATATCCCTTGTCCAGAAGATCTTCCGTAACGGATACCATAAGAGTTGCCTTGTCCTCTCCAACGCCCGCGAATACCATTACTACGTTCTTCTCCGCAGCCTTTATGGAATCGGAGAGCGTACGAAGATCGTCGATCGTTGCACCCTCGAAAGCTTTGGTTATAAGTCTTGCGCCGCTTATAACCTTAGCATTCTTAATAAGTTCTCCGGCCTGTGAAGTCATTCCGGCTTTCTTGAGCTCTTCAAGTTCTTTCTTGAGAGCCTTGTTTTCTTCAGCAAGAGACTGAGCTTTCTTAACAACGTTATCCGGTGTGGTCTTGAAGATGTCAACGATGTCCTTAACGGTCTTTTCCTCATCCTTAAGGAGCATCTCTATCTTAAGACCTGTAACTGCTTCTATCCTGCGCACTCCGGCGGCAATGCCGGATTCGGAAACTATCTTGAAAGCACCGATCTGGCCAATGTTGGCAACGTGCGTACCACCGCAGAACTCCAGCGAGAAGTCTGGAACTTCAACTACTCTGACGTTTTCGCCGTACTTTTCGCCGAAGAGCATCATTGCTCCGAGCTTTTTGGCTTCTTCTATAGGCATTACACGAGTGTCTACGTTCTTGAAACTGAGTATCTCGGAGTTTACGATGTCTTCTACACGGGCAAGATCTTCTGCGGATATGGCCTCGAAATGAGTGAAGTCGAACCTGAGTCCTTCTTCGGTAACAAGAGAACCGGCCTGCTCGACATGATCGCCGAGAACTATCTGCAGAGCTTTCTGGAGAAGATGAGTAGCGGTGTGGTTCCTTGCTATCGCGTTGCGTCTCTTTACGTCCACGCATGCATAGGCAGTGTCTCCCACATTAACTTCTCCGGATGATATCTGCGCGTGATGTACGTATACACCGTTTACCTTGGTCGTATTCGTTATTACAGCGGTAAAGCCGTCTGCTTCGATAAGTCCGGTATCGCCTGTCTGGCCGCCGCCTTCACCGTAGAACGGAGTTGCGTTCAGAACTATGCGTACTTCATCTCCTTCTGAAGCCGAAGAAAGTTTGTTAAGGCCGTTTACTATTCCGACGACCTTTACTTCAGCTGCCAGAGACTCGTAACCGAGGAAATCGGTAGCTTCGAAACTGTGATACATGGAAGATTCATCAAGCCAGCCCTCGGACTCATCCTGCTTTCTGGCTGAGCGCGCGAGGTCCTTCTGAGCCTGCATGCAGACTGCGAAACCTTCTTCATCCGCGTCCAGGCCAGCGTCCTTGGCGATCTCCTTGGTTAGTTCCACGGGGAATCCGTAGGTATCGTAGAGTTTGAAGCACTTTTCTCCGGATATGGTGTTGCTTCCGGCTGCTTTTGCTTCTGCGATGTACTGATCCAGTATGGACTGTCCCTGGTCGATGGTAGCAGCGAATTTTTCTTCCTCTATGCCGATGATCTTCTTGATGTAAGCAGACCTTTCGATAAGATCCGGATATGCTTCGCCAGAAGTCTCGAACACCTTTTCGCAGAGATCCTTAAGGAAGGTGCCCTTGATCCCGAGTAGCCTTCCGTGTCTGGCCGCTCTTCTGAGGAGTCTGCGGAGTATGTATCCCCTGCCCTCGTTGGAAGGAAGGATGCCGTCGCAGATCATGAAGGATACTGCGCGGATGTGGTCGGTTATGATCCTTATGGAAACGTCCGAAGGAGCGCTGCCGCCTTCGTATTTTACGCCGGAGATCCTGCAGACCTCCTGAAGGATCGCCTGCATGGTATCCACGTTATAAATGGAGTCAACGCCCTGCATTATGCAGGCCATGCGCTCGAGGCCCATGCCGGTATCGATGTTCTTGTGCTCAAGTTCCAGATAGGAGCCGTCCTCCTGACGGTCGAACTGGGTGAATACATGGTTCCAGAACTCCATGTATCTGTCGCAGTCGCAGCCCGCCTTGCAGTCCGGTTTTCCGCATCCGTATTCTTCTCCGCGGTCGTAATAGATCTCGGAACAAGGACCGCACGGTCCGGTACCGATCTCCCAGAAGTTGTCTTCTTTGCCGAGGCGGACTATCCTTTCTTCAGGAAGACCGATCTCGTCTCTCCAGATGGCGTAGGCTTCGTCGTCATCCTGATAAACGGTTGCCCAAAGCTTTTCCTTGGGGATACCGAGCCATTTTTCGGATGTTACGAATTCCCAGCCCCATGTAAGGGATTCTCTCTTGAAGTAATCTCCGAAAGAAAAATTACCGAGCATCTCGAAAAACGTAGCGTGCCTTGCGGTATGGCCTACGTTGTCTATGTCGTTGGTCCTTATGCACTTCTGGCATGTGGTCATCCTGTGCCTGGGCGGTTCTTCCGTTCCTGCGAAATAAGGCTTTAAAGGAGCCATACCAGCAGCTATGAGCAGAAGGCTCTTATCGTTCTGAGGTACGAGAGAATAGCTCTCATGCGCAAGACAACCTTTGGATTCCCAGAATTCCAGGAACATTTTTCTGATTTCGTTTACTCCGAGATACTTCATTTGATGATCCTCTTTATTAAAAACTAGTTTTTATACTCTTCAAAACCCTGGAAACGCGCTTTCTTAAGACGCGGATCGTCAGGTTCCACGACCTCTATGCAGTCCAGCTGCTGCTTGAAACGTGCCCTGAAATCTTCCAGGAATATCTTGTAGAGCTCTTTCTGCTCCGCAAGCTCCGCTGCAGTCAGACCTACGGTCTTTTTCTTATGTGCAAGCTCGTTTATCCTGTCGAGCTGTTCTTTGCTTACGCCTTTAGTCATTCTAACGTTATTAAGTCCTTTATCTTCTGATATGTAGCCTTGCCTATCCCCCGGACTTCCATTATTTCCTCCGGAGCGACAAAGCCTTTATATGCTTTGCGGTATTCTATTATTGCCTTAGCCTTTACAGGGCCGATGCCCGGAAGTGATTCCAGCTCAGTTTGTCCGGCAGTATTTATGTTTATCAGTCCGGGATAGTGTAATGCTGAGTCCGTATTTTCTTCAGCTGTTGGATCCTGAGCCTGAAAAGACGGATCGTCTGCGGTTTCGGTCTTGATCTCGTATGCAGGATCCTTATCAAAAAACCGAATGATCTCCGGAGCCTGTGCGGACTGCTTCCTAATATTATATATAAAGCCGGCCGCAAAAACAACGAAAATCATTAGAAATATTATAGTTTTAATGTATTTAAGCTTCATAGCACGCCATGAAGCATCCCCTCATCTACGGATGATAGCATCGGTATGTACGTCGGTCAACGTATTGGATCGGTAAAAACGGTACAGACATTTAGTCCGCGCTGTTTGGTCGATCGTTATCTTCCGTGCTGCGTATGCCTTCCGCGGTACATCACAACGCATACAAGAGCTGTAAGGGGCATCGTCAGCAGAATTCCCAAACTACCTACTATCGCGTTCAGAAGCTCTACAACGATGCTTTCTGTATTGATCATTTCCATAAGGGAGTTCGAATATGTAATTCTAAGCAGAATGGTGCACAGGGAACTGCCGATGTACGCAAGCACCAGTGTGTTGGCCATGGTGCCCATGACGTCTCTTCCGATGTTCATTCCGCTCTTGAATAGTTCCTTATCCGAAATGGACGGCGCGTGCCGTTTTACCTCGAACAGAGAAGACGCCATGTCCATTGCAACGTCCATCAGCGCGCCCATTGCGCCTATGGTTATCATGGCAAAGATGAGAGCCCTTAAGTTTATCGGGTTGGAATTCTCTCCAAGAACTTGAAGGTAAACTGAATGCTCGTCTATGAATCCGGTAAGATGCATTATTCTGTCGGATATAAGAGTAATGAGAGCCGCTGCAAGTACTCCTGCGCCGCAGCCCAGCATGGTTGCAACGGATTTAGCCGAAATGCCGTTTGTCAGGATGAGAGTCATTACTATCGTAAACACGCATATAAGTATGGTGAGCAGATAGATGTTGAAGCCTGAAAGAACTCCGGGTATGAATACACAGAAAACAGCAAGGCAGGTGAAAACAAGCGACAGTACCGTGTTAAGGCCCTTCCCTCTCCCGAAAATGACCAGAAGCAAAAGGAACAAAGCGCCCAGAACGAATATGTACTCGGATCTGGCGTAGTTACCGAAGACCCACTCTTCCGTATCATAGACCGCACCGTAGTTTAGAAGGATCACCTTGTCCCCGACCTTAACGAAGCGCTCGCCTGTATCCAGATAGGAATCGATCTGCTGATGCGCTTCCACGGTCTTACCTTTGTTTTCTCCGCTGAGTATCTTTGCTGTAAAATACTGTGTTCTTGCAGAGAAATTGATACCGTCCAGAGTCTCTTCTACAAGTTCGCCGAGTTCAGTCACCTTGGCTTTTGCGGAAGCTTCCGGATGGTCCATTATGGATACGTTTCGTGTAACGATGCGGTTTCCGGCAAACAGAAGAACTGCGGAAAGAACAACAGTAATGATCCATATCGCAAGTCTATTGTCAGATCTATTTTTTGCTCTCATTTGCTGACCATCCTCCATAATTACAGGACACGGAGCGTTTCGTGAAGGGGGACGAGCCTGCCTTGGGCATCTTCCGAAAATAGATCGATGCGGGTGACGCGGCAGTCCTCGATGTTCACATCCAGATTATAATACTTAAACATACTTTGTAAAAGTTTACCGGGATTAAGAGTCTCATTGCTGGCGCAGCGCAGCATCATACTAAGCGCGACTGCACCGTCTTCTCGGACATCAGCAGAAAGCTCATTAATGAACGCTTTTATGTCCTTTTCTACTGGCTTTTTGGTCTTCTTATCCTTCTTTGTGATGAATATCCGTTCCTGGTCCAGGAACTGCGTAAGATCAGGCATGCAGGCATCGCTTTTAAGGCCGAAAACAGCCTCATACAGAGCGCAACTCGTCTTGTTCGATAAATTATCCGAAGTGCGTTCCGTCTGCACGGAATCGAAGAATTTCAGGCCTTCCGGCATTGCTTCGTTCAGGGTCGCTGAAAGCTTTTGCGGATCATACGGATCGATCGTATCGATCTCATAATATTCGCTCTCGCTCTCGTATCCCAGAGAAAGCGGCTGCACAATGTTTACGAGCTCGTGAGGATTGTAGCCGTTGGAAAACCCTACGTTTATCCCGCCCTTCCTGACGGCACGTTTAAACAGTCTGGCAAGGTCCAGATGAGAGATGAAGCGCATGTTTCCTTTTTTAGTAAATCTCAGAACGTAACGGTTCATTTAAGTATGCCCTTGCTCCTGCATTCGGTATATCTGTCGATGCCGCAGCCGTTGCAGTTGTGTCTGCAGTCGGGTGTGGTCTGTTCTTTTAGCGACTTGTTATATTCACGGATAAGAAATTCTTCCGATACTCCGCTGTCGATGATCTCCCACGGAAGCGGAGCGCCCACGGGTAGTCCGGTAAGAGTATAATGATCCTGCCCGACTCCGCATTCTTTAAGAGCGGTCCTCCAGGCGTCCTCTTTAAAATGCTCCGTCCAGGAATCGAAGCTGCAGCCAAGTTCCCAGGCTCTTTTTATTACGGCACAAAGATCCCTGCCGCCTCTTGCGAGAACGGCTTCAAGAGTACTAACGAAACTTTCGTGGTAATGAAGCGTAACGCCTTTAATGCTTCTGATCTTGTTGCGGAGCAGATCGTGCTTTCTAGCGAATTCTTCGGGAGTGTTCTGCGGGATCCACTGAAAAGGTGTAAAAGGCTTGGGAACGAAATTTGCAACGCTTACTGAAACGCTGAATCGTCCGCGCATCCCGTTGTTCTTTGCGCGTGCCAGATCCATTATCTTACGCGCAATGTCAGCGATCCCTTCCAGGTCCTCGTCTGTTTCTGTCGGAAGCCCTATCATGAAGTAAAGCTTAACGGAATTCCAGCCAAGTTCTATGGCCTTATCTACGGCGCCTAATATGTCTGATTCCGTAATGTTCTTGTTTATCACATCGCGGAGCCTCTGCGTTCCTGCTTCGGGCGCGAAAGTCAGACCTGTCTTTCTCATGCCCTGGATCTCGTCAAGTATCTTAAAGCTGAAATTGTCCAGTCTTAACGAAGGAAGCGATACCGAGATCTTTTTATCCTTGCAGTACCCGATGATGTCTGTCATGAGAGGCTGGAACTGACTGTAATCCGATGTGGAAAGAGACAGCAGCGAAAGCTCGCCGTAACCGCTGTTCTTAAGCTGCTGCACGGCATAATGATAGTTCTTTTCCTTGCTTCTTTCTCTTACGGGCCTGTATATCATTCCCGCCTGACAAAAACGGCAGCCTCTGGTGCATCCTCTGAAAAGCTCGCAGACAGCCCTCTCCTGAACGACCTCTGTAAGCGGATTGATGGTGCATTCTGGATAATCCACTGAGTTAAGATCGCTGAGGAATGCGCGGACGACTCTGTCGGGTGCAGATGGTTCCTTCTTTTCCATGCGGACATAGCGTCCGTCGTTATCGTATACAGGCTCATAGAACGACGGCACATATACGCCCTGAAGCTTCTGCAGTCTTAAAAGCGAATCGTGTTTGGAAAGACCGATATTTTTACATTCTGCGTAGACACGGCAGAACTCAGGCAGTAGTTCCTCGCCGTCACCAACGAGTACTGCGTCAAAAAAGTCTGCAAGAGGTTCCGCATTGAACGCACAGGGTCCGCCGGCAATAATAAGCGGATCGTTTTCGGTCCTTTCTGCAGTGGTTAAAGGAATGCCGGCAAGGTCCAGCATGCTGAGAATGTTTGTGTAAGACATCTCGTACTGCAGCGTAAAACCAACTATGTCCGCGTCTCTGACAGGAGTCTTGGTCTCCAAAGTATATAAAGGCAGACCGCGTTCCTTCATCGCGGCCTGCATGTCTTTTTTAGGAGCAAATACCCGCTCCATGTATGTATGTTTAGTTTTATTAAGGATATTGTAGAGGATAGAAAGACCGTTCCAGGACATGCCTATTTCGTAGGTGTCCGGAAAACACATTGCCATTCGGACATCAAAACTGCCGTCCTCCTTCAGGACGCTGTTAGGTTCGCCTCCGATGTACGAGGCCGGTCTTTCAACTGTCATCAGCAGACTGTCGAGTTTCTGCTGGACTTCATTCCTCGTAATACTCAAATTCGTAGTCGAATACCTTTACTGTGTCTCCGTCTTCCAGACCTTCTTCTATGAGTTGGTCGAAAACGCCTTTGCTTTCGATATATTTGTACAGATATCTGAGAGAACCGGTGTCGTTGAAATTGGTGGAGTCAAAGATCTTTCGCAGCTGTTTTCCTGTAAGAACAAATACCCCGTTATCGTCCACGTCTATGTTAATGTCGCGGAAGTCCGGTTCATCTTCGGGATCCGGCGCGTTGTAGAACACTATATCCTCTTCTTCATCTTCGCTGATGGTATCCAGCTTTGCCGCAACAGCTTTAATGAGCTCGTCAACTCCTTCGTGTATCGGAGCGGAAATGTAATAAACTTCGTACCCCTTGGACTTAACGTAATCAGAGAACTTTTCCACGACCTCGTCTTCTGCCATGTCTATCTTGTTTGCAGCAACGATCATGGGTTTGGACGCAAGTTTTTCGCTGTAATTGCGAAGTTCCTTGTTTATGTTATCGAAGTCCTGCGAAGGATCCCTGCCCTCGGAACCGGAAACATCTACCACGTGGATGAGCATACGTGTGCGCTCGATGTGCTTAAGGAAATCCAGACCAAGTCCAAGTCCTTCCGACGCGCCTTCTATAAGGCCGGGAATATCTGCCATTACAAAGGTCTTATCGTAGAAATTGACGACTCCCAGATTAGGAGTGATCGTCGTAAAATGATAATCCGCTATCTTGGGAGCAGCCGACGTGCATACTGAAAGAAGCGTGGACTTACCTACGTTCGGGTAGCCGACAAGGCCGACGTCTGCGATAAGCTTAAGTTCCAGCTCTATGTTTCTTTCTACAGAAAAACCGCCGGACTCCGCAAAATTAGGAGCCTGACGCACGGAGTTCTTAAACTGGACGTTGCCCTTGCCGCCTTTTCCGCCTTTAGCCGCAACAAAACGCTGGCCGTCCTCCTTAAGATCTGCCATTACGTTTCCGGTAGCAACGTCCTTAATCAGTGTGCCCACTGGGACCTTGATTATAAGATCCTCGGCGTCCTTTCCGTACTGCTGCTTGCCGCGGCCGTCTTCGCCGTTTTCCGCAACATACTTCTTTTTGTAACGGAAATCCATAAGAGTACGGAGGTTTCTGTCCGCAAGGAATACAACGCTTCCGCCGCGTCCGCCGTTGCCTCCGTCAGGGCCGCCCTGAGGGACGTAAGGCTCTCGTCTGAAAGACACTGCACCGTTTCCGCCTTTACCGGACTTTATGTAAATCTGTGCTTTATCTACGAACATCTCTTTGATCTGCTGTACTGCTGAATTCTGGTTGTAAACGTGTTCCGGTTAAAAAAACAGCCCCCGGCTTGCGGGGGCAATGAGCTATTATGCTTCTTCGGGGTAAACGCTTACCTGCTTGCGGGTCTTGTCTTTTCTTTCGAACTTGACTGTTCCGTCGACCTTGGCGAACAGAGTATCATCTCCGCCGATGCCTACGTTGTTGCCCGGATGATATTTGGTACCTCTCTGGCGGACCAGAATGGAACCTGCGCTTACGAACTGACCGTCTGCTCTCTTGACACCCAGTCGTTTAGATTCACTCTCGCGGCCGTTCTTGGAACTGCCGACACCCTTTTTACTTGCCATATCTACACCTCCTGAGAACGATCACTCTGCTGCT
>JAILDA010000051.1 GCA_024689865.1 Clostridia bacterium
CCGTAATGAGGAGCGTCCGTACGTTCCGCGGACAGCAGGCTGTAGAAACAGCTGAGTCCTATGAAAAGCGCAGGCCTTACGGTAACGAAGAAGTACTTTTCTCCGCGCACCGGGAGCCTTACCCCCAGAAGGAACACAGCGATCAGCGGCAGAACCGCGCCGAAGACCAGAAAGAAAAAGCCTTTCTCGTCCGTCTTCGTAAACCAGACTATCCGGAACACGAAGGAAGCGAGCATAGCCAGAGATGCCAGCCACACGAAAACGTTGCTGCGGCGGGCTGAATAAGTTGTGATTCTATCCATGATACTTTCCTTGCCTGAAAGGTCCCGTACGGCAGCGCAAAACGCTCCTCGGACGGCCTTCCGTATTTTATAACAGACCCGGGACCTACTTGGATACGGTAGCTCCCAGATTGATTATCTCTTTTTCCAGAGCCGCTATGCGGTTCTTAAGCTGTACGATCTCATCGTTCGAAAGCTTTGTATCCGTTGCGGTCTCGGCATTCTCTATGACGTCTGATACGTCTTCCAGCGCGTTCTTGAGCCTGGATCTTATCTCCTCCACGCTGCCCTCGTCGGCAAACTCTTCCTCCGCGGTGCTGAGCGAAGTTATCGTCGTGTTTTCTCCGAGCTCCACCTCGCAGACGTTGTGGATGACGGTGCAGTCCCAGCCCAGCCGGCTCTTTACGAGCTTGGCGAAATCCTCCTTGGAGTCCTCCTCGCCGTGCACCAGGAATATCTTCTGCGGCTTTTTCTGGAAGCCCGAGATCCATTCCAAAAGCCCGTTCTGATCCGCATGTCCGGAAAATCCTTCCAGGTTGTGGATCTGCGCGTTTACGACTATGGCCTCGCCCATTATCTTAACTTCCGTGGCGCCGTCCAGAAGCAGCCTTCCCAGCGTCCCCTCCGCCTGATAACCTACGAAGACTATGGAATTCTTTGCGTTCCAGAGGTTGTGCTTAAGGTGGTGCCTTATGCGGCCGGCGTCGCACATTCCGCTTGCGGAAATAATGACTTTCGGCGTAGGGTCCACGTTGATCTGCTTGCTCTCGTCCGAAGTCTTGGCAAACACGAGGCCCTTAAAATCCAGAGGATGATCGCCGGAAAGAATGTATTCCTTCATTTCCTCGTTGTAGGCCTGGGCGTTAGCGCGGAACACCTCCGTTGCCGTTACGGACATGGGACTGTCCACGTAGACAGGAACGTCCTTAAGGCGTTTGGTAAACGGCGTATCGCCGTCGTAGACTTTGTTCAGCTGGTACAGAAGCTCCTGCGTACGGCCCACGGCAAAGCTTGGAATTACAGTGTTTCCGCCCCTTTCCGCAGTCTCCGCGATAATGTTAAGCAGCCTGTCCACGCTCTCCTTGGCGGGTTCGTGGATGCGGTTGCCTTAAGTGGCCTCCATGATTACGTAATCGGCCTTTTTAATGATCGTCGGATCGTTGATTATCGGTCTGTCCTTGGTGCCTATGTCTCCGGAGAATACCAGCTTGCTGGTGCTCTCCCCTTCCGTCACCCAAAGCTCTATGATGGCGGATCCGAGAATGTGCCCGGCGTCGTTGAACACTACCTTCATCTGCTCGTTGAGTATCACGAGCGTGTCGTAGATGACCGGCTCCAGATGCTTTATGGTGTCCAGAGCGTCGTTGGTGTCGTAGAGCGGCTCCGTTACCGGTCTGCCGGCTCTGGCGTTCTTGCGGTTGTCGCGCTCCGCGTCCTGCTCGTGTATGTGCGCGCAGTCCTTAAGCATAACGTCCACAAGATCCGCGGTGGCGTCAGTGCAGTAGATGAGGCCCTTGAACCCTCTTTTAACGAGCAGAGGCAGCCTTCCGCAGTGATCCACGTGGGCATGGCTGAGTATTACGCAGTCTATCTCCGCAGGATTGAACGGGAAAGGCGCCCGGTTCATCTTGTCCGGGTCGTTTCCGCCCTGGAACTGTCCGCAGTCCAAAAGCACCTTGTACTTGTCGGTCTCGATAAGATGGCAGGAGCCTGTAACTCCCGAGGCCGCGCCGCAGAACGTTATCTTCATAGCTTGCCTCCGCCTATGAATTCTCTGATTATGGAATCGCCCTCTATGAGCGAATCATCCTCCATCGACGGGACCTGATCCAGCAGGCGTATCAGCCTCTGCGCCTCGTCATAGAACTTGCTGCCCGGGACCTCCGCTGTAAGGAGCGGCATTGCGTGTTTCTTAAGCACGGCAAGCTCGTAAGGCTGCGAGGAATTGAATATCTCGTCCGCTATCCCGCTGTACGGGAATATGTTCTCGTTCTCTCCCGCCCTTACCTTCGGCCACATCTCGAAGGTCTGCGTAAGGTTCCAGTCGCGCTTCGCGTGGTCCCTTATAAGGCGGCGCATCTTGCGTATGTCGCCTCTCTTTACCCTGCTGCCATCGTTCTGCTTCAGCGTCGAGAGCGGGCAGGTATAGATGCGGAACTTTTCTTCCTCCGGCAGATGCAGGGTAAGCTCGGGTTTAAGGGCAAGTATGCCCTCTATGATAAGCGGCTGCCCTTCTTTTGCCTGTATGATCCTGTTTCCGAACTCCTTTTTGCCCGTAACGAAATTGAAGTTCGGAACATCCGCCTCCTTGCCGTTAAGTATGTCGTCTATCTGGGAATTGAAGAGCTCCGTATCTATTGCGTTTATGGATTCGAAATCCTGCAGACCGTCCGGTCCCGGCGGGATCTCGTCGCGTTCTTTATAGTAATCGTCTATGCCTATGTAGATAGGCTTAAGGCCTTCCGCCATAAGCTGTATGCAGAGCTTTTTGGCGCTGGTGGTCTTTCCGGAGGAACTTGGTCCGGCGAGCAGCACCAGCCTTCTGCCGCTGCGTTTTATTCCGTAGGCTATCTGGACCATGCGCTTGTCGTGCATGGCTTCGCATATCTGAATTATCTCCTTTATGTTTCCTTTTTCGTATTGATCCTTAAGATCCCCGAGAGTCGTAAGACCGAGG
>JAILDA010000090.1 GCA_024689865.1 Clostridia bacterium
AGAACGACTCCCTTACGAGCGTCTCAACGTTTCTGTAATCTTTTTCTTCTTCCAAACGTATGGTAATGTCCTTATCCATTTTAATTTCTGTCTCTTTTGACGGAGCCTTTTCCTCGTCTTTTCTTTATCGGTAAATCCGAATAACTACTTGATCATCCGGCAATTACCAGACGTACGGTATGAGTCTGTATCTGACTTTTTCTTTATATTCCTTGTAGCCCTTCAGTTCTTCTTCAAGGACCTGCTCTTCGTTCTTTATGCGTTTTACGATTATGGGTATGTATGCAAACATTATGATCAGTGACGGCAAGGATCCCAGGACAAGCGGCATGCTGAGAAAAAGCAGCACCGTTGCGGTGTACATCGGATGCCTTACTACACCGTAAAGTCCTGTGCTCACTACCTCCTGATCCTCCCGTACCTCTACCGTCCTGGAGAGGTAGCGGTTCTCGCGGAGCACCTCGGCGAACATGCAGTACGCGACCAGAAAAATGACGATCCCGGTCCATACGGCGCCGGCGGGAGCATGCGTCCATCCGAAGCGGTGGTCGAGACCGGCGAGTATGAACGCAGCCAGGAACATTATTCCGCTGTAGCTTATAACGTCCTTCTGCTCGCTCTGCGTTTCCTTTGCCTTAAGCCTGCTGCGCAGAAGATCCGGAGCCTTTTTGTACATTACGATGCCGGCGGCGAACATGGGGACGAACAGTATAGCCATCAAAAGCCATCCGTTCCTCCATTTAATGTCCCACGCGGGCAGGAACAGAAGAACGCCTACGATCATCACGCCGAAAACGAATTTTATTATTGCGTCTTTTAAGAGTTTTTTATCCATGGATCCACCCGTCTGCATTACCCGGAAGCTCAACTTATCCCAGATGCCAGATCTCTCCGTCCGGCATCAGCCGCAGGTCTCCGGGAAGAACATCCAGCACCTTGCCGTCAAGACTTCGGACGACTGTCTCTTCCCAATAGCGGTAATCCGCGCCCTCGCCTTCCTCGTACCATTTATTGAAGAACAGCCTGTCCCCGTCCCTCAGGAAAAAGGACTCGTGCTCTCCCATGTCGAAGCTGCAGCGCTCCGGCCATACTATGTCGAATCTGCCTTCTGCGCCCTGCCTTGTAAGAGTAACAGGCGAAACGTGAAGCTGAAGGTTGTAGCAGTCCTTTACCGCATCCAGCGGCAGAACGGCAACGTTTCCTGTCGTAAGGTCTGCGCAGTCGAAGCGCAGCACGCGTATCTCCGAGTCCTTAAAGCTTACGTTAAGGATGTATATGCCTCCGTCCGAATATACTGGGGACTCGCAATACTCGCCGGTCGTCTTTTCAACCGGTCTGAAAACTGCTCCGTCCGGATAACGGATAAGGATAAGATCTCTTCCCTCAACCGGCTTTCCGGCTCTGAAAAGCTCCTCGGCCTCGTACAGATCCCCGTGCGGATAGTCCAGACCATAGTACCATTCTCCTCTGCAGCCCGGCACGGCCTCTATGTATGTTATTCCGTTAGTTTCGATTCTTTTCATTTCAGAAGATAATCCATGAACACCGGTATGCGCTTTTCCCATGCAGCTTCGTTGTGCGCAGCTCCGTGTACCGCGCGCGCGGCTGCTTCCGCACCGGCTCTTGTAAGCTCCTCCGCGCCCCTGAACATGTCCGCTATGTCTTCCGTGTTGCCTTCCGCGTCCTCGGCTGTGCCGTAGTCCATGTATACACGGGTAATACGGGCAAAAGGCGTTTCCGACAAAAGAGCATGGAGTTTTTCTCCGCCTATCCAGAAACACGGCGAAAGCGCCGCAGCCCTCGAAAAGACTCCGTTATACGCGGAAACAGCATACAAAGCCATGAGTCCTCCCATGGAACTGCCTGCGATAAGCGTGTTCTCACGGTCCGGCAGAGTACGGTACTTGCCGTCGATCTCCGGCTTAAGCGTTCCGCACATCCAGTCCATCGTTACCTTTCCCAGACCTTCCAAATGACCAAGCTGCGGTATGCAGTCTATGTCCCAGGGCGAGTACTCGTTCATCCTGCGCTCGCCTTCCGTGTTGCATTCCACGGCAACTAAGATGAGCGGGAGCTTTGTGCGGGTCAGGTACTCCTTCATGCCCCAGCTCTTGCCGTATGTCGCGTGTTTGTCATAAAAAACATTATGTCCATCGAACATGTACAGCACTGGATAACGTCTGTCCGAACGGTAATAATCGTGCGGCAGGTAAACATATA
>JAILDA010000026.1 GCA_024689865.1 Clostridia bacterium
TGCCGCTGCATCCGTCCGCGCGGGCTATCCTGTGAATGGTAAGGTACGGTCTGTCATTAAGCCAGCCGGGACCTTCTATGTACGAATAAGTGGGATCCGGGTCCGTAAACAGCGCGAATACGCCGCAGATCTGTCCGCCGCGGCACAGTACGTAGTTCCTGCGGGCTTCAAGATCCGCGTCAACCAGCGGCTCGGCCGGAGTAGTATTCCCCCACTGGTCCGGATTGCCGCCCTCCGCCATCCTTCTGCGAGCGGAAGCGTAGATCTCCATTATTCTGTTCTTATCGGCCTTTTCGGCGTGTCTGATGGTGTATGACATAGTTGATGGAACTATCTGCTTAACGGACGATGGAGATGCTGCCGGGGAAGAGCAGGATCATTTGTCTATGTAAACAGCGTAGTATTCTTCGTAAGTAAGTCCGGACTTCATTATGCTTTCAGCGGGACCGCCCACATACCTGTAGTGCCAGGGCTCGAACTCGTAGCCGGTTATGTACTCCTTACCCTGCCTGTAGCGGATTATGAAGCCGTATTTCCAGCAGTTTTCCAGAAGCCATGCGTATTCCGGAGTATTCTCGAAATGCGACGAGCTGTCCGCGGTATTGATGTCAACGGCCAGACCGGTCTGGTGCTCGGAGCTTCCGGGCCTTGCGGAGGTCCTGTCGGCAGCCCTCTGCCCCATGCTGCGCACATAGCTGTTATACAGCGAGTTCTGCGTGCCGTAGCTTCTGTAGGGCGACACGGACCTCAAGTTTGTGCCCTCCGCCCTTGCGGCGTCCACCATCTGAACGAACGCGGCGCATGCGGTGGGATGGAGATACCCGCTGCCATAGCCGGATGGCAGAGCGCTGAGCGCCGGCGAATAGCCGGAGTCCAGATAATGATATTTATTTACAAGGATAAGGAAGCCCTTGCTCATGTCCGTGGGCTCCATCTCCGTATAGAACGGTTTGTCTATGCCGGTATTTATTGCCTGAACCACGGCTCTTGCGCTCTTGTCCTCGTTCCACATTCCGTAGCTTATGTATTTATCCAGATTCTTTTCCAGATACATGGAGACGGCGCTGTACTTTTCCCTGAGCTGCGCCCTTTCCTCCTCTGTCATGTTGGCCAGAGCTTCTCTTATCGCAGCTTCCTTGGCTGCTCTTTCTGCCGCGGCCCGTTCCGCAGCCTCTCGCTCGGCCTGTTCGCGGGCTTCGCGTTCCGCCTTTAGCCTCGCGGCCCTTTCAGCGGCCTCGCGGGCAGCCTTTTCCTCCGCGGTCATCCGCTCCTCGTGATGCTTTGCGATAAGGGCAGCCTTTTCGTCCTTTTCCTGCTGCGTGGAAGGCTCCGCTATAAGCTTGGTGTCCGTATCCGTAAGCCAGCATTCCCAGGTAAGCTCCGTGCCCGGGAGGGTGCCCGGAGCCACGCGTCCGTCCTTGCTGCAGGGGAAGAACATTCCGTATTCGCGGCCCTTTACCTTGCAGAACTTGTAATATCTTTTGCTGCCTTCGGCTCCGGCGCTTATAATGCCTTCCCCGGAGACTTCTGCATCCTCTCCGCCGCAGGTTATCTTGTAGCTTACGTCTTTATCGGACTCGTATAGCGGCGCGGCCTGCGGATAAGCCGGGCTTACCGGATCCGCGCTGCCTGCGAAAAAGTTTTCTTCGCAGACTGCGGCAAAGATCTCCTCCGTGCCGGGATCTTTGTACTCCGTTCCGGAGGACGGGATAGCCGCGAATCCGTACTGTGTATCCGTAACTGTACGGTTATTGCGGAAAGCAGATGTTGCAACGGTGTCCTTTCTGACAAACACTCTGCGCTCCACGCTGCCGTTTTCGCTGAAGAACGCATATACCCCGTAGCTGTTTCCGTCGTGCTCGAAATGTCCGAGCGTATTATAGAATCGCGGAGCGTAGTCGTCCGGCGCATGGTCCAAAACGTACTCTTCCGTATATACGGCATCTACAGGCACACCGATGAAATATTCATCGATGAACTTTACTCCGAAATATGCAGCCGCAAATGCCACGCATCCGGCTATTATTGCGATAAGGTTCTTTTTCATTAAGACCTCTCAAACCATGCACTTAAGCAAGAGAGTTCGTTATATCACAGTCCGGGCTTTTCCAGAGCCTCAATAAGCCTTCCCATTACCGGATTGGTATTGTCCAGCCCTTTTTGAGTGAATCTGAGGACATCCCCGGTCAGCTCCAGCATGCTATCTTTAAGAAGTTCCGGAAGTACCGCCGCAAAATCGCTGCGGAAGTCCGAGCCGAACATGCCGCTGTAGTCCGAAAGCTCAAACCCGTCCGTAAGACGCAGTTTGGTAAAAATGAAGTCACCTTTCAGGTCGGATCCGCTCTCGGGCTGCAGCCCGAAAATGCCTCGGACAGGCCTTTCTGAAAGATCATCCGGGCCGCACTCCTGACAAACAGCCGGGTCGCTTACATCCGCGGCTGAATAGTCCACCTCGCCTCTGCAGCCGTTTATAAAGCTGTGAGCAGATAAGCCGAAGCCCAGATAAGGCTGCATGTTCCAGTATTTTAGATTGTGGCGGCACTCGAAGCCGGGCAGCGCGGCGTTACTGATCTCGTAATGATGATACCCGGCCGCATTAAGTGCTTCTACCGCTGCGTGGTACATGGCACGGTTCTCCTCCCAGGAAGAAAGATCCACCTTGCCCGCCGTATAATCCGCGTAGAGCGGCGTTCCTTCCTCCAGCTGGAGGCTGTAGAAAGAAATGTGCTCCGGACGCATCTTAAGCACCTCCGCAAGCGTTTCCTGCCATATCCTAAGATCCTGCGCCGGTGCCCCGAAGATCAGGTCCAGGTTAATGTTATCAAATCCGGCCTCTCTTAAGATGCGGAATGCGAGCTTTGCCTTTTCCGCATCGTGCACACGCCCCATGGCTTTCAGGACTTCGTCATCCAGACTCTGCACGCCCATGCTTATCCTGTTGAAGCCTAAAGCCTTAAGGTCCGCCGCTTTTTCCGCAGTCACGGTCTCCGGATTGACTTCTACGGTCATTTCCGGATCCCGCATTTCAAAGTTCTTCCGCAGCGCATCCAGAACTATACCCAGCTGCGCAGCATTTGCCAGAGACGGCGTTCCTCCGCCGAAAAACAAAGTGTCTACGTAATACTTACTTCTGTTACCAATCTTGTTTGCTGCGGTTCTTATATCTTCGACGATACCATCGAAATACTCGTCCTGCGGAGCCTTTTCGAACGACACGAAGTCGCAGTACCTGCATTTTTTAATGCAGTACGGCACGTGTACGTATATACCGAGACTGTCTTCCGGCAAATGTACCATTGCGTAGATGCCCGCCTTTCTGCATCGATTATATCACAGCCGCAGCAAAAACGCTCGCGTCAGGTCGGACGGACCGGGACTGTTTTCCGCAATCATCCATTGGAAAGGCGTATGCAAAGTGATATACTTATATTACAGATGTATACAAACGGACGTATTATCGGAGGTAACGAATATGCCATTAGTAACAAGCAAGGAAATGTTCGCAAAGGCCTACAACGGCGGATACGCGATCGGAGCTTTTAACGTAAACAACATGGAGATAGTCCAGGGCATCACCGAAGCTGCCAAGGAACTGGAAGCCCCGCTGATCCTTCAGGTCTCCAAGGGCGCCCGCGCCTACGCGAACCACACATATCTTATGAAACTCGTAGAAGCAGCGGTAATAGAGACCGGACTTCCCATCTGCCTGCACCTGGACCACGGCGACAGCTTCGAGACCTGCAAGAGCTGCATAGACGGCGGTTTCACCTCCGTAATGATAGATGCCTCCTCCAAGCCTTTCGAGGAGAACATAGAGATCACCCGCAAGGTCGTGGAATACGCTCACGACCGCGGCGTAGTCGTAGAAGCTGAGCTCGGCACGCTGGCCGGCATCGAGGACGAAGTAAAGGTAAGCGCGGAGGATTCCTCATACACCAGACCGGAAGAGGTAGAAGAGTTCGTAAGCCGTACCGGATGCGATTCCCTGGCCATAGCCATAGGCACCAGCCACGGAGCTTACAAGTTCAAGCCCGGCACCAAACCGCAGCTGCGTTTCGACGTTCTGGAAGAAGTATCCAAGAGGCTCCCGGGCTTCCCGATAGTCCTCCACGGATCCTCATCCGTACCGCAGGATCTGGTGGAAAAGATCAACAAGTACGGCGGAGCAATGCCCGGAGCCATAGGCGTTCCGGAGGACCAGCTGAGGCACGCGGCTTCCCTTTCCGTCTGCAAGATCAACATCGACTCCGACCTTCGCCTTGCTATGACCGCCACGATACGCGAGTTCTTCGCGGAGCATCCGGACAAGTTCGACCCCAGAGAGTATCTTAAGCCTGCAAGAGCGGCGATCAAAGCCCTCGTAGCTCACAAGATCGTAGACGTTCTGGGCTGCGACCACAAGATCTAATCAGCGATCCTGGAACTCATATCCAAAAGAAAACAGCGGGCGCGCGATGCGTCCGCTGTTGTTTTTATGTTTTCCGGAATGTCTTCCTGCCCGGGCGTTACTTTCCGTCGTCGTACTTAAGCACTGCGGTGAACGCTTCCTGAGGCACTTCCACGCTGCCGAACTGGCGCATGCGCTTCTTACCTTCCTTCTGCTTCTCCAGAAGCTTCTTCTTACGGGAGATGTCGCCGCCGTAGCACTTTGCCAGAACGTCCTTGCGGTAGGCGCGTATGGTCTCGCGTGCTATTATCTTCTGCCCTATCGCGGCCTGTATCGGCACCTCGAACTGGTGCATCGGTATTACTTCCTTCAGCTTTTCGCAGACGAACTTGCCGCGGCTGTAGGCCTCGGATTCGTGGACTATCATGGAGAATGCGTCCACAAGTTCCTTGTTCAGGAGTATGTCCAGCTTTACCAGATTGCTCTTCTCGTAGTGGTCGAACTCGTAGTCCAAAGAGCCGTAGCCGCGCGTCTTGGATTTAAGGGCGTCGAAGAAGTCGTAGATGACCTCGTTGAGCGGCAGCATGTAGTGGAGACCCACCCTCTCCGGGGTTATATATTCCATGTGCTCCATAATGCCGCGCCTGCGCTGGCAGAGATCCATGATCGAACCCACATAGTCCTTCGGCACCATTATGGTCGCCTTTACCATCGGCTCCTCCAGATGGTCGTATTCCGTCGGGTCCGGAAGGTTGCTGGGGTTCTCTATGTAGCTCTCCGTCCCGTCGTGTCCTACTATCTTGTAGATGACGGAAGGCGACGTGGTTATTATCTCCAGGTCGAACTCTCTTTCCAGGCGCTCGACTATTATCTCCATGTGCAGAAGTCCCAGGAAGCCGCAGCGGAAGCCGAAGCCCAGGGCGATCGAATTCTCCTGGGTGTAGCTCATCGAGGCGTCGTTGAGCTTGAGCTTTTCCAGGGCGTCCCGGAGGTCGCCGTACTTGCTGCCGTCGGCGGGATAGACGCCGGAGAAGACCATCGGCTGGCAGGTTTTATAGCCGGGCAGCGGCTCCGACGCCGGCCGCTCGGCCTCGGTGACGGTATCGCCGACTCTGGTGTCCGCGATCGTCTTGATCGAGGCCGTCAGATAGCCGACCTCACCTGCGCCCAGCGCCTCCTGCGGGATCATGCCCTTGGGGTGCAGGTAGCCGCACTCGACGACCTTGTAGACAGCTCCGGAGGCCATCATCTGCACGTCCATGCCCGGACGGATCACGCCGTTCATCACGCGCAGATACACCACGACGCCGCGGTAGGAGTCGTACTGGCTGTCGAAAATCAGGGCCTGCAGGGGCGCTTCTCTGTCCCCCTTCGGCGCCGGGACCTCCCGGACGATCATCTCCAGCACGGAGTGGATGTTGATGCCGTTTTTGGCCGAGATCTCGGGGGAGTCCATCGCCGGAATGCCGATGATGTCCTCAATCTCCTGCTTGACCTCCTGGGGTCTGGCCGCGGGCAGGTCGATCTTGTTGACGACCGGCAGCACCTCGAGCCCGGCGTCGACCGCCAGATAGGTGTTGGCCAGGGTCTGGGCCTCGATGCCCTGGGACGCGTCGACGACCAGGACCGCGCCCTCGCAGGCGGTCAGCGACCTCGAGACCTCATAGTTGAAGTCCACGTGGCCCGGGGTGTCGATCAGGTTCAGGACATAGTCCTCCCCGTTGTCGGCCCGATAGTTGAGCTTGACCGCTCTGGCCTTGATCGTGATGCCGCGCTCGCGCTCAAGCTCCATATTGTCGAGAATCTGCGCCTCCATCTCGCGCTTGTCCACGGTGTTGGTCTCCTCGAGCAGGCGGTCAGCCAAAGTGGATTTGCCGTGGTCGATGTGGGCGATAATTGAAAAGTTTCGGATGTGAGAAAGCTCCGTCATATGTCTACCTCGCAAACGGGTATAGTTCCAGTTATATTTTGTCCATTATACCAAAGGCTTCGTTGTTTGTAAAGTTTTTTGTGGATCAGATTTGGGGATCAGGCCCTCGTCAAACTCCACAGTTTCCATCCCCGGGCTTTGTCCATTCCTCCAAAAGATTCCCCCTGCGGTTGCAACGCAGGCCCCCATATATTATAATGTATTTGCAAATCAATAAGCAAAGGAGGCTGCCTATGAAACGCATCATTTCCGTACTCTTGGTTCTGGCGATGGTCTTCACGCTGCTTCCTGTCGTGAGCTTTGCTGCCGACAGTGAAAGCGTGGACTTCGTCGTGCTCTCGACCACCGACATGCACGGCAAATGCTGGGACAAAAACGTTCTGACCGACGGAAACGAAAACAACACCATGCTGCGCGTATCCACCGCGGTGCAGCA
>JAILDA010000025.1 GCA_024689865.1 Clostridia bacterium
GCATACAGAGACTCGTTCAACTCGAACGAAGTCCACAACTACGCTCTGGCGATCGAAGCGAAGGACAGCATCGGGTATACCCACAGATACTATCTTAAGGCGCTGAACACTGTCAGCGGAGACTGCTTGAGCGACGGATACCTGTACGAGGTCGTTACTCCCGCCGGGGAGACCGTCCGAATCGATCAGTTGTTCTATTGATCTATGGCCCTGCCTGAAAGAATATAAGCTGATGGCTTAACAGATCATAATATGCTTGAGCATTTTGTCGGAAGATGATAAAATATCAGGCATATTTTTTATGGTTCATCATAAAAACGTCCCTGCAAAAAAGCTGAACAGAGGAGCATCTAAAGGAGCAACTTATGAACACCGAACTGATGGAAATAAAGAACGGCACATTATTCTACGATGGCTGCGATCTTACGCAATTAGCCGCGGAATTCGGCACTCCGGTATATGTATATTCTCAGAACGTCATAAAATCCCGCATAAAGGAGCTTAAGGAAGCATTCACGGATGATCATCCCAAGAACCGCATCGCATATGCCTGCAAGGCATTCTGCTGTACTGCGATGTTCAAGCTTCTGCAGTACGAAGGCTTATGCGCGGACGTTGTCTCCGGCGGAGAACTATATACGGCGATAAAAGCGGGTTTCCCTGCCGAACGCCTTGAATTCAACGGAAACAACAAGAGCCGCGGCGAGCTGGAGCTTGCAGTGGAATACGGGATCGGACGCATAATAATCGACAGCCTTCAGGAGCTTTCCATGCTGGAAGAGATCTGCGCCGCAAAAGAAAAGAAAATGAAGGTCCTTTACAGGATCACTCCCGGCGTCAAAGCGGACACCCACGACTACATAATCACCGGCAAAAAGGATTCCAAGTTCGGAATCCCTCTGGACGACGATATAATTCTCCCCTACGTTAAGGCGGCGCTTGATTCCAAATACGTGGAATTCCTGGGCCTGCACTTCCACATTGGATCGCAGCTGTTCGAAAACGACGGATACATAGCAGCGACCGGCGAAGCCTTAAAGCTTGCTGAAAAGATCTACACCGAGTACGGTTTCTGGATAAAGGAGCTGAATCTTGGCGGCGGATTCGGGGTCACATACACCACCGAAGAAAGAAAGCCTTTCTCCTTCTTCCTGGATCCTGTGAGGGAAACGATAGAAGCGTTTGCCATGGAATACGGACTTGAGATGCCCGCGCTTGTAATAGAACCCGGCAGGAGCGTAGTAGCAGAATCCGGAATTACTCTGTATAAGATAGGCTCTACAAAAGACATCCCCGGACTGCGCAATTACGCTTCCGTAGACGGCGGAATGACCGAGAACATAAGGCCTGCTCTGTACGGAGCAAAATACACCGCAATAGCCGCCAACAAAGCAGACGCCCCGGCGGACAAGACCGTAACGATATGCGGAAAATGCTGCGAGTCCGGCGACATAATCATAAAAGACATAGAACTTCCGGAGCTTAAGACAGGAGATACGCTTGCAGTGCTCTCCACAGGTGCATACGGATATACGATGGCTTCCAATTACAACAGGAACCCCATACCGGGCGTACTGTTCATAGATAACGGAAACGCCGAATGGGCGGTAAAGCCGCAGACATATGAAAACATGACAGCAAACGACGTTATTCCCAAGAGCTTTCTGGAGGTGAAAAATGGATAAGATAAAGATAGCAGTGCTCGGTTACGGAAATCTGGGCCGCGGCGTTGAATGCGCCGTTAAGCAGAACCCGGACATGGTGCTTGCCGGAATATACACAAGAAGAGATCCCAAGACGATAAGGCCCCTTACCGAAGGTGTAAAGGTCTGTCACGTAAGCGAACTGGAGCAGCCGCAGGACATAGACGTTCTTATCCTATGCAGCGGCAGCGCAACGGAGCTTCCAGTCCAGACGCCTAAGTACGCGGCTATGTACAACGTCATCGACAGCTTCGACAACCACCACGACATACCGAAGCACTTCGCTAACGTAGACGCAGCGGCAAAGGCTTCCGGTCATACCGCCGCCATTTCAATAGGATGGGATCCGGGACTGTTCTCTCTTAACAGAGCCATTGCCACCTTAGCCCTTCCCGTAGGCGAAAACTACACGTTCTGGGGACGCGGGGTAAGCCAGGGCCATTCCAACGCGATACGCAAGATCGAAGGCGTTCTGGACGCGCGCCAGTATACCGTTCCCGTCGAAAGCGCCGTAGAAGCCGTACGCAGCGGAAAGAATCCGCAGCTTACAACAAGGCAGAAGCACACACGCGAATGCTACGTAGTCGCAGCAGATGGCGCGGACAAGGAAAAGATACGCGAAACGATAGTAAACATGCCGGACTACTTTGCCGACTACGATACTACCGTTTATTTCATTACTCAGGAAGAACTGGACAGAGACCACAAGGGACTGCCTCACGGAGGTTCCGTGATCAGATCCGGAAAGACCGGCTGGGATCTCGAGAACGACGAAGTCGTAGAATTCAAGCTTACGCTGGATTCCAACCCGGAGTTTACATCCAGCGTGATAGTCGCTTACGCAAGAGCCGTAGCACGGCTTGCAAAAGAAGGAAAGACCGGCTGCAACACGATATTCGACATACCGGTCGCGTACGCGCTGCCCATGACGGGAGAAGAGATCCGTAAGAACCTGTTGTAAAAAAGTACAAGGACAGACTGTTCAATCCGCGGTTTCCGCGATCACTGCTTCGTCGCAGAACCTTACTAGCTGTTCGTATTTAGCTGCGTCGTGGTAATGTTTTCGCAGCATCGAACAATAGATCCTGCAGGGATCTACGGGTTTGGACGGACGAAGTATCCTAAGTCTGCCAAGAGTATTAGGAACCAGAAACTCAGGAAGCGGAAGTATCCCGCCTTCCGTCTGGAGCGTTCCGAACAGCTCTTCCAGACTTCCGCAGCAAACATCGCCCTGGCGGGGTATGGTAGGCCACCAAAGTCCGTGGTCGGTTCCTCCGGTAAACAACAGAAAACGCCCTACCCGCTTGCTCCAGCTGAGCTTAAGAACATCCTCGGCTGCAAGCGGGTCTTCTTTTCTTACAAGAAAAACGATCGAGGATTCCATTACGAGCGAAGTCGTGGTGTTTCTTGCGTTCTGCGGAGCAAAAGAGATGACGACATCCGCGTCAAGTCCGGGGAGCATGTGCTCGCATTCGGGTTCCGGGACAACGACGGTCTCTATCTTAACTTCAGAAGAATTCCTGGAAGCATATTCTTTAATCACCTTGGAATAGAAAGACCAGAGCGCTTCGGAAAAACATACCTTTATGCTTACCTGGCTCTGCCACATGGAACTCATCTCGGAGCGAAGATCGTTAAGATCGGAAACGAGTGCCTTAGCTCTTGTGTAGAAGTATTTTCCGGCAGGCGTAAGCTGAACGCCGTTCTGGCCTCTTACGAAAAGCTTCATTCCAAGTTCTTCTTCCAGCTGGTCTATCGTCTTGCCGACAGCCTGACGCGACACGAAAAGAGCCTGTGAAGCCCTTAGAAAACTATGCTCGTCGGCCGCTGTTATGAATACGTTCAACTGTTTGAATTCCAATTTTTCTGCCTCCGTTTTTCTACTGAAAATATATCACTTTGCTTTATGATATGCAACCTGTAGTTGCACCATGTAAAAATATTATTACCCCTAGGATAATAATCTTATATTTTATTATTCAACAATTGTATATATAATATAAAAAGGATAAACCACCTTACGAATCAATTTAACGGAAGGAAAAGATAATCAATGAGTCAGGAATTCAAACTCACGACAGTTGAGCAAATGGAGGCCGATCAGGCGCGTCTCCGCGAAACTGCCGCACAGGTAGGCATCGATACCTGGCAGGACAGAGTCAAGAACCAGACGCCCCACTGCGGCTTCGGTGAAAAAGGAATCTGCTGCCGTATCTGCGCCATGGGTCCGTGCCGCATCACACCCAAAGCTCCCAAGGGCATCTGCGGCGCAACTGCCGACGCGATAGCGGGCAGAAACTATCTCCGTATGGCTGCCGGCGGCGCTGCCACCCACTCCGACCACGGCCGCGAGTGCGCATGGAAGCTCTACGACGCCAGCGAAGACGGTTACTATCATGTAACGGACGCCAGCAAGCTCCTTAAGCTTGCAAAGGAATGGGGAGTCAAGACCAAGGACCGCGACATCTACGACGTAGCTCACGAAGTCGCAGAACTTGCCATCAACGAATACGGCAAGCCCACTGGTTACCAGCGCTGGACCGAGCGCGCTACCGAAGAGCGCCGCAAGACCTGGGAAAAAGAAGACATCATGCCCAGAGCCGTTGACCGCGAAGTAGTTACCGCAATGCACATGACCCACATGGGCAACACCGCCGACGCCGAGGCTCTGGTACGCCAGTCCCTGCGCTGCGGTCTGTCCGACGGCTGGGGCGGATCCATGACCGGTACCGAGATGTCCGACATCATGTACGGAACTCCGATGCCCCACGACACCGAAGGCAACCTCGGCGTAATGGAAATGGATCAGGTCAACATCGTATGCCACGGACACGATCCGGCGGTATCCGAAATGATCATCCGCTACGCGGAAGACCCTGCAATGCTCAAGCTCGCCAAGAAGGTAGGAGCCAAGGGCATCAACGTAGTCGGCCTCTGCTGCACCGGAAACGAAATGATGATGCGTCACAAGATAAAGATGGCCGGCAACTTCCTCCAGCAGGAAGCAGTCATCCTTACCGGTGTGTGCGACGCCATCGTAGTGGACGTACAGTGCATATTCCCGAACATCGGACCTGTTGCCGAGTGCTTCCACACCAAGTTCTACACCACCTCCCCGATAGCGAGGATCCCCCTCTCCGAGTATCTTCCCATCACCAGCCAGAACGCCGGCGAAGTTGCAAAGAAGATCGTAAAGGAAGCAATAGAGAACTTCCCGAACAGAGAGCCCGGAAAGATCTTCATACCGGAGCACAAGCACATCGCTAACGTAGGATACTCCTGCGAAGGCATCAAGAGCCGTCTGGACACCGTTACCAACAGCCGCATAGACGACATCGACACTTACAAGCCTCTAATCGAGTGCGTTAAGTCCGGTGTTCTCCGCGGTGCGGTAGCCATGGTTGGCTGCAACAACCCCAAGGTCCGTCCGGACTACTCCCACATCGAGATAATGAAGAAGCTTCTGGCTAACGACATAGTCATCGTAGCTACCGGATGCGCCGCTCAGGCAGCTTCCAAGGCAGGCCTTTTGGACAAGAGAGCCAAGCAGTTCTGCGGAGAAGGACTCCGCCGTGTCTGCACCCTGGCTGACATTCCGCCGGTACTGCACATGGGTTCCTGCGTAGACATCAGCCGAATGATGCTTCTTGTTACAGGCATAGCCAAGGACTGGGGCATAGACACCACTCAGCTTCCTGTCGTAGGCTGCGCTCCCGAGTGGATGAGCGAAAAGGCCGTCTCCATAGCCAACTACGTAGTTGCTACCGGAATAGACACCTATCTGGGAATAGATCCTCTTGTAGGCGGTTCCCCGCAGATGATGCAGCTGATAACCGAAGGCACCAAGAAGATGGTAGGCGCCGGTTACATCATCAACACCAACCCCGACGGACTGGTGGAGAGCATCATCGAAGGCATAGAGGCCAAGCGCAAGGCGCTCGGAATATAACATGAAGATAGCGGTAACGGGAAAAGGCGGAGTCGGTAAGACGACTTTCGCAGCATGCCTTGCAAGGCTCTACGCGGACGAAGGACGCAAAGTCCTCTGCGCCGACGTGGACCCCGACGCCAACCTTGGTCTTGCCCTCGGAGCTGCCGAGGAAGATCTGGAAAAGATCATCCCCATCACGGAGATGAAGGACCTTATAAAGGAACGTACCCACGCGGACGAATTCGAAAGGTTCTTCAAGATAAACCCTAAGGTGGACGATCTTCCGGACAAACTGGCCAAGGACATCAACGGAGTAAAGCTCCTGCTGATGGGAACCGTAAAGGTAGGCGGACAAGGCTGCGTATGCCCCGAGCACGTAATGCTCAAGAGGCTCCTCTCCAACCTTCTCATCCAGCGCGACGAAGTCGTGATAATGGACATGGAAGCAGGCCTGGAGCACCTCTCCCGCGGCACCACGGATCTGGTAGACAGATTCATAGTAGTGGTAGAACCGGGAGCAAGGAGCGTACAGACATATCACAGCGTGCAGAGGCTTGCCAAGGACCTGGGCGTTAAGAGCGTCTCGGTAGTGGCAAACAAAGTAAGGGACGAAAAGGACGAGAAGTTCATACTGGACAACGTTCCTGAAGAAGATCTTCTGGGAATGATCCACATGGACGACGACGTGTCCGACGCGGACAGAGCAAGCGCCTCCCCTTACGACATGGCGCCCCGTACCGTGGAAGAGATCAGAAAGATTAAAGAACGCATCGACGATACCGCAGCAGCGGAGAACAACAGGAGGTAAAGAGCGTGAGACGCTTGTTTGACTGTGTATTCAACGGCAGCGACCAGATGTACGAAAAAGCCAGGAAGGACCTGGATGCGGCAATAAAGAAATACGGACCGGATCATACCGCAATGTTCCCGGACACCGCTTTCAACTGCGCCATAATCCTGGAATACGCCGGCATAGAGGTAAAGACCCTCGGCGATCTGGATGCTGCAATGAACGGCACTATTAAAGAATGGATGACCAAGGAAGAGCGCGTCAACGACGTGTTCCATTCCGGACTTGCCACCGCAATGGCGGCACAGGTCATAGAAGCCGTCAAGTACGTGGACGATCCTCAGCCCTACAAGGGAGAGTATCACGGCCACATGACTGACGCCGAAGTGAGAGAACTGGGACTTCCCCTTGTAACCAAGGACATCCCGGGCTTCGTAGTAATGATAGGCCCTGCCCCCTCCGACGAGGAAGCAAGGGACATGATCAAAGGATATCAGGCCAGGGGCATATTCGTATTCCTTATCGGAGGAATAATAGACCAGGCCAAGCGCATGGGCATATCCATGGGCTTCAAGGTCCGTATCGTAGAGGTAGGACCTGAGATCTGGAGCGTTTCCCACGTCGTGGACCTCGTAATGAGAGCAGCCATGATCTTCGGAAACATCCAGCCCCTCGATTACTGGGGAATGAACACCTATACCCTGGACAGAATAATGGCATTCGTAAACGCTTACTCGCCCGTAGACGATCTTACGGTAGCGTGCGGCGGCGGAGCCATTGCCCTGGGCTTCCCGGTAATAACCAACGAACAGGAAGAACTCTGGAAAGTGCCTAAGAGCCTTATAATCCAGAAGGACACCAGAGACTGGATCGACACCTCTCTTGAAGCCAGAGACATTAAGCTTAAGGTTACTGCAATGGACATCCCCATCGCGTTCAACACCGCGTTCGAGGGCGAGATCATCCGCAGGAGCGACATGTATCTGGAAGCTTACGGAAGCCGTACGGACTGCTTCGAGCTCGTAACCAGCAAGGACATGCGCGAGATCGAAGACCACAAGATAACCGTAGTAGGCCCGGACTTCGACAAGATCAACGACGTTCTTTCCGGTTCCGGAGAAAAGGTATACGAACCGGGCGGAAGCATCCAGCTTGCATACGTAGCGGAAGTTGCAGGCAAGAACATGCAGCCGGACTTCGAGCCTGTATTCGAGAGAAAGCTCCACTCCTGGATGAACTGCCTGGAAGGCGTAATGCACACCGGACAGAGAGACCAGATCCGTATCCGTATCTCCAAGAACGCTTTCGAACAGGGATTCCGCGCAAGGCACATAGGCGAAGTCATCTATGCCAAGATAATGAGCGAGTACGACTCCGTAGTCGATAAGTGCCAGGTGACAATCTACACGGATCCGCACGAATGCACCAAGCTCAGACACGAGCTCGCAGAACCCATTTACAACGCCAGAGACGAAAGACTTGCCCTGCTTACGGACGAAGCCGCGGAGTGCTTCTACACCTGCACGCTGTGCCAGTCCTTCTCGCCGAGCCACGTCTGCATCGTTACTCCGGAACGTCTGGGGCTTTGCGGCGCAGTTTCCTGGCTGGATGCAAAAGCTACCAACCAGCTCAACCCCAACGGACCCTGCCAGATCGTATCCAAGGACGACTGCGTGGACGAGACCGTAGGAATCTGGCCGGATGTAAACCGCGCGGTAAACGAATACTCGCACGGAGCTCTGGAAGCCGTTACGCTCTACTCCCTCTTCAAGGATCCGATGACAAGCTGCGGCTGCTTCGAGTGCATCTGCGGCATGGAGCCTGCAACCATGGGCGTAGTAATAGTAAACAGAGAGTACTCCGGTTCCTCGCCTCTGGGAATGAGCTTCGCGGAGCTCGCTTCCATGACAGGCGGCGGACAGCAGACACCCGGATTCATGGGCCACGGCAAGCACTTCATAGCTTCCAAGAAGTTCATGAGAGCCGAAGGCGGAATCGCAAGGATCGTCTGGATGCCCTCTCATCTTAAGGAAGAAGTAAGGGCCAAGCTCAACAAGTCCGCGGAAGAACTTTACGGAATCGAGAACTTCACCGACATGATCTGCGACGAGAACATCGCCGCATCCGCAGATGATCTGGATGCAATGATCGAATTCCTCACCGAAAAGGGACACCCCGTATTCGGTCTGGAGGCGTTCGACTTCTAAGGAGGCCGGCATGTGCCTTTCTACAGCTTACATCAACGAAAAGTCCGATGACCGCATAGCTGCCCGTTACGTGTCCAGCATAGACATAGACGGCGATAAGATAACGCTTACGGATGTTATCGGTTCCAAGACCGAGCTTACGGGAACGATATCCTATGTGGATCTTACAGGCGGAGTAGTTATCATAAAAGCTAACTAAAACAAATAAAAAACAAGGGTTCTTCGGAACCCTTGTTTTTTTATTACAATTATGCCGATAAATAAACACAATGCCCCGTTGATAAGCAGCAAACAGTAAAACAGTTGCTGCAATTGGGGCAGGAACTACTTTATGAATTGCGCGATAGCCTCGTTAAGCTCCTCTACTTCCCTGTCGTCGCCGCTTTCTACTGCATGGACTATGCAGTGACTTATGTGTTCCTGCAGGATCACCTTGCCGGTAGCTGTAAGCGCGGAACGGACAGCGGCCAGCTGGATGAGAACATCGCTGCAGTCTTCACCGCGCTCCACCATGTCTTTTACCTTTTCCAGATGGCCTATGGCTCTGGAAAGACGGTTCATTACCTTTTTATCGTGTTCCGGGCTGTGTGTATGAGTATAACCGCCGTGAGTATGGGTATGTGTCCCGGTTCCGTGGTCGTGTGTATTCCCTTCGTCTCCGTGGATATGCATATCTATATCCTTTCTGATCGATACCTAATAATTTGAGTCTTGTAAGTAGTTTGCATAATAGATATTACGCTACACATTGAACAGGAAGTTAACTATGTCCCCGTCCTGCATTACGTATTCCTTGCCTTCCGAACGAAGCCATCCTTTTTCACGCGCTGCGGGAAGACTTCCGCCGGCCTCTATGAATTTGTCGTAAGCTATGGTCTCCGCGCGTATGAATCCTCTCTCGAAGTCCGTATGTATCTTTCCGGCAGCCTGAGGAGCCTTTGTTCCGCGCTTTATGGTCCAGGCCCTGCACTCATCCTGTCCGGCAGTAAGGAAGGAGATAAGATCCAGAAGACTGTAGGAAGCCTTTACAAGCTTATCGAGTCCGCTCTCCTTTATTCCGAGCTCTTCCAGGAAGAGAGCCTTTTCATCGTCGTCCAGTTCCGCGATCTCGGATTCCAGACCTGCGCATATG
>JAILDA010000028.1 GCA_024689865.1 Clostridia bacterium
CCTGCTCCCAGAAGTTCGACCAGGTAGCAGAATCTGTCGCAGGCGTCCTTGGCGAGGTTGGGATCTATGCCCTTCTCGAATCTGCCGGAGGCCTCTGTCCTAAGGCCGAGAGCCTTGGAGGTGCGGCGCACGCTGTCTCCCAGGAAGTTGGCGGATTCCACCAGCACCATGCTGGTATCGTCCTCTATCTCAGAAGCCAGACCGCCCATGACTCCTGCTACGGCGGTGGGACCGCCCTCGTCCTTTATCATGAGCATGGAGCTTGTAAGCGTCCTCTCGTTTCCGTCCAGAGTGGTGAACTTTTCGCCGTCAGCAGCGGTATCCACGATTATGTGGGAGCCGCGCACCGTGCGGATGTCGAACGCGTGCAGCGGCTGTCCGTACTCCAGCATTACGAAGTTGGTGATGTCCACTATGTTGTTGATCGGCCTCTGGCCGGAGAAGATCAGGCAGCGCTGCAGCCACCAGGGGCTCTGCTCCACCTTTATGTCCTTTATGACTCTGCCGCAGTAGCGCTTGCAGAGGTCCGGTCTTTCGATGCTGATCTTTATGTAGTCCTCGCTCTTTTCCGGTGCCACCTTTTTGCACTCGGTGTCCGGGTATCTGAGCGGGGTACCGAAGGTTGCGGAAGCCTCCCTGGCCATGCCCAGCATGGACAGGCAGTCCGGTCTGTTGGGGGTTATCTCGAAGTCTACCACGGTCTCCTTAAGTCCCATGGCTTCCACTATGTCCTGACCGGGCGTAAATTCGTCCGGAAGTATCCATATGCCTTCGCGGCTTACGACCGGCACCACCTTGTCGTCGAAGCCAAGTTCCGAGCAGCTGCAGAGCATTCCGAAGGAATCCACTCCGCGCAGCTGGCCTGCGTGTATGGTAACGCCGCCTTCCACCTTGGGCTGTCCGTGCAGCGGTCCGGGGATGTGCGATCCGTCCAGGCAGACAGGAACCAGAGCGCCCTCGAAGATGTTGTGCGCGCCGGTAACTATCTGGACGGGCTCGGCTTTGCCAACGTCTATAAGGCACACCAGAAGCTTATCCGCGTTGGGGTGCTTTTCTATCTTCGCGATGCGGCCGATAACTACGCCTTCTATGCCCTCGCCGAAATGCTCCACCGTCTCCAGGTTGGATCCGGACAGGACCATCCTGCGCACGAATTCGTCCGCGTCCACGTTAACGTCAGTATAATCTTTAAGCCATTTGATAGGTACTAACATTTTGCTGCCTCCTTACTTGAACTGCTCTATGAAGCGTATGTCGTTCTCGTAGAGAAGACGTATGTCGTCCAGCTCGTATTTGAGCATGGCTATGCGCTCCACGCCCATGCCGAACGCGAAGCCGGTGTACTTTTCGGTGTCCAGTCCGCCCACCTTAAGGACGTTGGGATGGACAAGTCCGCAGCCCAGGATCTCTATCCAGCCGGAGCCCTTGCAGACTCTGCAGCCCTTGCCGCCGCACTTGAAGCAGCTTACGTCCATCTCGGCCGAAGGCTCGGTGAACGGGAAGTGATGCGGACGGAAGTTGGTCCTTGTGGAGGATCCGAACATCTGCTTCGCGAAGCTGTCCAGAACTCCCTTCAGATCCGCCATGGTTATGCCCTCGTCTACCACAAGGCCTTCCACCTGATGGAACATCGGGGAATGCGTGGCGTCCGGGGTATCGCAGCGGAAGCATCTTCCGGGAGCGATGACGGCTATGGGAGGCTTCTGCGCAAGAAGCGTCCTTACCTGCACCGGAGAAGTCTGCGTACGCAGCAGAACGTCGTCCGTAATGTAGAAGGTATCCGTCATGTCCCTTGCGGGGTGGTTGGGACCCGCGTTGAGCGCGTCGAAGTTATTGAAAACGGTCTCCACCTCCGGACCTTCCGACACGGAAAAGCCCATGGACATGAAAATCTTGGTTATCTCGTCTATGGTCTGGGTAATCAGGTGCCTGGTGCCTAAGCTTGCCGGCGTTCCGGGCTCCGTAACGTCTATGGTCTGGGCCTTAAGCTGAAGGTCTCTGGCAAGAGCCTTAAGTTCCTTCATCCTGCTCTCCAGCGCGGACTCTATCTGAGCCTTGGTCTGGTTGGCAAGCTGTCCGAAGCTCTTTCTTTCTTCCGGGGCAAGGTCCTTCATGGACTTGAGTATGTCCGTGAGCTTGCCTTTCTTGCCCAGGTATTCTATCCTGAGCGCTTCGGCGTCCTGGATGCTTTCAGCTCCCAGTATCTGTTCCTTTGCCTTAAGGGCTATTTCTTTAAGGCGATCATCCATCGTAAACTATATCCGTCCTTTCTGGCGCAGGGATTCGTACATTATGACGGCTCCGGCTGCAGCCGCGTTCAGCGACTCCGTGCCTCCGGCCATCGGTATCCTTAAAAGTCTGGAGGATGCCTTGAACTCCTCTGAGGCACCCGCGCCTTCGTTTCCTATTACCACCGCCGCGTTTCTGGCAAGAGGCAGATCCCACAGATCCGACTTCCCTTCCGCCGCAGCGGTATAAAGCGTCTTTCCTGCGCGGCTGAGCATTTCCGCCGCATCCGCCGCGCTTTCGCAGTGTATCACCGGGAGCCTTAAAAGACTTCCGGCCGCGGACCTTACTGCCTTGGGCTGCCAGGGGTCCGCCGTTCCTTTTACCAGCACAGCCGCCGAAAAGCCCATGGCTTCCGCCGTTCTGATCAGGGTGCCTACGTTTCCGGGATCCTGCAGTCTGTCCAGGACCAGAACGTTAGCTCCTTCCGGAAGAGCTGACAGATCCGGCTCGTCCGGCTTGTATGCCTCCGCGGCTATGCACTGCGGAGTCCTGGCGTCCGTTATCCTGGAAAAAAGCTCGCGCGAAAGAACGCAGACATCTATGCCTGCCTCTTCCGCTGCATCAGCGGTCCTGAGCGCATCCGCGTCCTGCGCGTCCGATCTCAGGAACACTGTCTTTACAGTTCCTTTGCGGCTTACGGCTTCGCCGATTATGTTCGGCCCTTCGATAAGGTAGAGCCCCAGCCTGTCGCGGTATTTCTTTTCCAGGAGCGATACTGCCTCTTTGACTATTCTGTTGTCCGAAGAGTTTATCTGCCTCATCCGTGCCGCGCTATGCTTAATATTGACAAAAGGGCGGGCATTCAGCCCGCCCCAGGTCCTGTCTGTGATCAGAGGTCGAGGTTGGTGTTTCCTGCGTTCTTAAGGAATGCGGGAATGGGGAAATCGTTGTCGGGCTGATAGCTCGTTTCCTTCTTGATCTCCTCCACGCTCTCGTCCAGCTCCACCACGCTGGGCTCCGGCTTATCCTCGCCGAGTCCCTTGCCGGGTATCTGGATCTTGTCCAGGTCGTCGTCGAATCCGGTGGCGATTATGGTAACGCGGACGGTATTCTCCATGTCCTCGCGTACGGACGCACCGAATATGATGATGGCATCGTCGTCGACTTCTCTGGCAACTACGTCGGCTGCGTCGTTGAGTTCCAGCATGCCGAGGTCGTAACCGCCTACGACGTTGAGCAGCAGCGCCTTGGCGCCCTTGATCGTGGTCTCCAGGAGCGGGCTTTCGATCGCGTTCTTGATCGCGGCTTCCACCCTGTTCTCTCCGCTGGCGGTGCCTACGCCCATGTGGGCTATGCCGCGGTCTCCCATTACGGTCTTTACGTCCGCAAAGTCCAGATTGATAAGTCCGTCTTCGGAAATGAGGCTTGCTATGCTCTCCACGCCGTCCTTAAGGACTTCGTCCGCCATCTTGAAAGCATCCAGGATGCTGGTGTTCTTTTCGGATACGGTAAGGAGCTTGTCGTTGGGAACTACTACCAGGGAGTCCACGTAGTTCTTAAGGAACTTGATGCCCAGATCCGCATGTTCTCTGCGCTTCTTTCCCTCGAATGTGAACGGTCTGGTAACTACGCCTACCGTAAGGGCTCCGGAAAGCTTGGCGGCCTTGGCGACTATCGGAGCAGCTCCGGTGCCTGTGCCTCCGCCCATGCCGGCGGTGATGAATACCATGTCCGCGCCTTCCAGCTGGCTCTCGATGTTCTCAAGGCTCTCTTCCGCGGATTTCTGTCCGATCTCCGGATTTCCGCCGGCGCCCAGGCCCTTTGTAAGCTTTTCACCTATCTGGACCTTGGTCTCCGCCTTGGACTTGTTGAGGTTCTGTTTATCTGTGTTGATCGCGATGAAGCTGATGCCCTGAAGGTTGGATTCTATCATGCGATTTACTGCGTTGCAGCCGGCTCCGCCTATTCCTACCACCTTGATGTTAGCGGGGGAATCTGCCGGGGTTTCGAATTGTAACATAGGCATATTTATGGCCTCCTTGACCTACTTGTGCATATTAATATTATAATAGCACAAACTATTATTACTAACAACGGATTTTAGGAATGAAAAAACAGGATTTTACTTAATCGATCCTGGGGTCGAAGAAGAGTTCTCCGCCCGTGCCGATCTTGATGACGCCCTTGTTGATATCCTGCTTAAAGTGTTCTTCCGCCAGACGTTTGATGGCGGGAAGCGCAGACAGTATTCCGTCAGGGGTGCCCTCGCAGTAGTAATGGTCGTAGATGTAGGCCTTTACGACTGCGCTGGAGAAGTATATCTTCTTGAAATAAAGATCCAGTTTGCCGGTCTCTTCCAGTATCTTGAGAGTGCTCGCAAGCATGTAGCTCTGCTCGGCCTTAATGGGCTTGCCCTCTTCCGAGGAGGACAGAGCAATGCCTTCCAGCACGGTGATCTTAGGCTCCTCGTCTGCTGTGCGCAGGACGGTACCTTCGGTGTCTATGATGACGTAGCGTCCGCCCGACTCAACTGCGGCGTACTCAACGCGCTCTTCCAGCTTTATGACGACTGTGCCCATGGGCATTTTTTCCACCTTGGCGTTCTTTATGTACGCGCTCTGCAGAAGGTTCTTTACAGCCGCGCGGGGCTTAACGTCGAATATAAGATTCTTTCCGGTCTCGATCCCGGAAAGCTCTATCACCTGCGAAGGTGTGTAATACTTATTGCCCTCAACGCGTATGTCCGTAACATTGAAAAGCGCGGACTTCAAAAGAAGCACTGCTCCGACTATGACCAGCACTATTATGAAAAGCGTAAGGAAAGGACGCTTTTTTCTTCTCTTCTTCTTTTTCCGCTTGCTCTTGCTCTTGTAAGCAGAGGGTTCTTCGTATTCGCTCATCTGTATCCGGGCAGCCGGACAGGACTATGCGTCCAGCCCCAGCTCCTTGTATATTATATCCGCTGCGTCCGGCCTTGCCAACTTCTTTGCGGCCTCCGACATGGCGGAAAGTCTTTCTTTATCCGAAGCCAGCGCCAGCACAGCCTCAGCAAGTTTGTCCTCCCCTTCCGGAAGGTCCTTTTCTTCTATCAGGACAGCGGCGTCCGCGTCGGCGACTGCCTTGGCGTTGTAGAACTGATGGTTGTCCGTAACGTTGGGAGAAGGCACCAGCACGCTGGGCTTTCCGCATACCGCTATCTCGGATACCGCAATGGCTCCTGCTCTGCTTACCACAAGATCCGAAGCGCACATCAGTTCCGGCATGTTGTCCGCGTAAGGCATGAAGGTAAGGAATCCAAGATCCTTATCCATGGCGTCCAGCTTTTCCTTTATCTCCTCATAATGCCTTCTTCCGCTTACGAAGAACAATCTGATGTCGTTTCCGCTCAGTTTCTTTACAAGGCCCAGAGCCTCTCTGTTTAGGACTTCCGCGCCCAGACTGCCTCCGAAGAGCAGCACCATGGTCTGGCCGTCCTTAAGCCCCAGCTTTTCCCTGCATTCCGCGCGGTCCAGAGTAACGAAGCCGCCCCTAACGGGGTTTCCGGTCATTATGACTCTGTCCGGATGTCTGAATCTGCCTTCGGTGCCGGCGAAACTGGTGAACACCTTGTCCGCAAAGCCGGACAAAAACCTGTTCGCAAGGCCCGGAAGAGCGTTCTGTTCGTGTATGAAGCACTTTATTCCAAGGCCGTGAGCCTTGCTTATTACCGAACCGGTAACGTACCCGCCCGTGCCTACGGCGATGTCAGGAGCAAAGTCCTTAAGTATGCGGCCCACTTCGCGGGTGCCTTCAAAGAATGTGCGCAGAGTCTTGAAGTTCTCCGCCAGATGTTTTCTGTCGAAACCGCGCGCGTCTATGCCTTTTATCTCGTAACCGGCTGCGGGGACCAGACTGTTTTCCATGCCCTTCTTGGTGCCTATGAACAGTATCTCCGCTTCCGGGTGATGTTCTCTTATCTTGTCCGCAATGGCGATGGCGGGATAGATGTGTCCGCCGGTGCCGCCGCAGCTCATGACTATCTTCATAACGTTTCCTTCTCCGAAGCCTGCTTGGATATGTTGAACAGTATTCCCAGCTCCATCATGAAGAGCACGGTGGCCGTTCCGCCCAGGCTTATAAGCGGAAGCACCACGCCCGTAGGCGGGAAAGATGCGGAGACCACGGCGACGTTGAGTATCACCTGCAGTCCCAGATGTATGGTTATTCCGGCCGCCATAAGCGTACCGAACATGTCCCTTGCGTTTACCGATGCCAGGCTGCCTCTCCACAGAAGCACCATGTATACCGCCAGCAGCACCATCACGCCTATGAAACCGACTTCTTCGCCTATTATCGGCAGTATGAAGTCGCTCATCGCCTCCGGAAGATACAGGGCTTTCTGCATGCTGCGTCCAAGGCCCACGCCGGTAACTCCGCCGGAACCGAAGGCCAGCAGCCCCTGCACGACCTGATAGCCGTCACCCAGAGGATCCGCGAAAGGATCGAAGAAGCTGGTAACGCGCTTAAGCCAGTAACTGCCTTTAAGGACTATCAGCCCTGCGAATCCGGCTGCGCCGACGCCTACAGCCAGCACTATCCAGCCGAACTTTATTCCGGCAACGATAAGCATTCCCAGGGCCATCAGAAGAACTGTGCCCGCAGTGGAAAGGTTGGGCTGCTTAAAGATCAGAACGAATGCCGCCCCGGCAACTATCAGCACCGGAAGGAAGCCTTTTAGCGTCTTTGCTCTGGAGGGCTTGCACGCGAAATACCAGGAGATGAACAGTATCAGCGCCGGTTTGAATATCTCGCCCGGCATGAATGTAAAGCCGGTGCCCGGTATCTGTATCCAGCGGGTGGCCTGGTTTATCGTTTTCGCTATTCCGAGAGACGAAGGCGTAAACAGCAGCAGAAGCAGGAAGAAACCGACTATTATCGCCGGCAGCGCGAACTTGCTCCACACATGATAATCGATCATCGAGAATACTATGAACGCAAGCCAGCCAATGGCCATCCATATCGCGTTGTTCTTAAGGTAGTAGTTAGGATCGCCGAACTTGCTTATGGCAGTATAATAGCTCGCGGAGAAGACCGCGACTATTCCGATGACAGACAGTATCAGCGTGGTGACCACTATGTAGAAATCGCCCTCGCCGAACTTGCTCTTTATCCTGATCTTCTTTTTTTTCTTAGCTGCTTCAGCCAACGCTGTTCCTTTCGTCCGCAATTCTTCGGCCTGCGAAAGACCTTGTATCTACAGGCTCCTGACTATCTTCTTGAACTCTTCGCCTCTGTGCTCGTAGCTCTTGAACATGTCCCAGCTTGCGCACGCCGGGGAAAGAAGGACCGTGTCGCCCTTGCTCGCCAGCTGCGCGGACGCCGCGATGCACGCTTCCAGGGAGTCGCATCTTACTATCTGCTCGTCCCTGTAGCCGCACTTAAGGGCGGTATCCTTGATCCTCGGGGCGGTAACGCCCAGGAGCACCAGATACTTTATCTTGTCTTTGCCTATCTGCAGCATCTCCGTAAAGTCGGAGTTCTTCTCGTATCCGCCGGCTATAAGCACTATCGGAGTATCCGTGGCCTCTATGGCCTTTATGGTGGAATCCGGATTGGTGCCCTTGGAATCGTTTATGTATCTTACGCCCTTAAGCGTCCTTACGTACTCTATTCTGTGCTCTACGCCCTTAAAGGTCTTAAGGATGCTGCTTATGGTCTTGGCCGAAGCGCCGCTGAAATACGCTATCGCCGCCGCGGCCAGAGCGTTCTGCAGGTTGTGCTTTCCGGGGATGTTCACGTCCTCCGCCTTGCAGAGCTTCTTCTCCTTGCCGTCCTTTTTTACGAAGATGTATCCGTCCCTTACGAATGCGGCGTTGGGCTGCATTCCGAACTGTATGCCCTCGCCTTCCGTGCTGAACGGTACGTGTACGGGCTTCTCTATGGTCTCGGAGAGCCTGGCTGCGCCTGGATCGTCCGCGTTGTAAACGAAATAGTCGTCCATGGTCTGGTTCTCGCAGACACGTCCCTTTACGCGGGCGTACTCTTCCATGTCTCCGTGGCGGTCCAGATGGTCGGGAGTAATGTTAAGGACGGCGCTTACGTGAGCGCGGAAATCCTTTATGGTCTCCAGCTGGAAGCTGGAAACTTCGGTTACCATTATCGTATCTTCTTCCGCGGAGGCGGCCTGAGAGGATACCGGAAGGCCTATGTTTCCTGCAACCATGCTGGGTATGCCGTCCGCCTTAAGGATCGCTCCTACCAGCGTTGTGGTAGTGGTCTTTCCGTTGGTGCCGGTTATGGCAAGGAAGCTGCCTTTGCAGTTCTCATAAGCAAGTTCCAGCTCGCCTATAAGTTCTTTACCAAGCTTAGCGACCGGGTGGCGGGCTGTTATTCCGGGGCTTATGACTACCCTGTCGAAGAACTTTTCTTCTTCCGGGTGTTCCTGCATAAGCCTCTCCTGAGCGTCCGGCCCTATGTAAAGGACGACGTCCTCTTCCCTCAGCTTACCGATCACTTCCGGCGCAAACTTTTCTTCCGGCTTCGAATCCCAGGCGTAAAGCTGCGCCTTTCCTTTAAGCAGCTCCGCGGCCGCAAGGCCGGAGCGTCCGAGTCCCATGATCAGGATCTTTTCCATGTCTCCTCCGAGTTTCTTATTAATTCCGCTACCTGTCCCAGTCCCGTGGAATTGGAACCTTTAACAAGCACGGCGTCTCCCTCTTTAAGTATCTGCAGGATCATGTCCTTTACGGAATCCAGATCCGCAAGTCCTATGGTGCTGGTGCCGGTAGTTCCGGCTTCCCTTACACCCTTGAAATACAGGTCTTTTCTACTGCCTACGGCTATTATCATGTCCACGCCGCTCTCCGCCGCAAAACGTCCTACTTCCGTATGTCCGCTCTCGTCCGCGCCGCCAAGTTCCAGCATGTCGCCGAGCACGGCTATGCGCCTTTTCGCGTCCACTCCGCAGAGCGCGGATATGCCCGCCTTCATGGAATCCGGGCTGGCGTTGTAGCTGTCGTCCAGCAGATAGATGCCCCCGATCTTTACCGCCTTAAGCCTGCGGTCGGTGGCGATGACGTTCTTAAGAGCGGCCGAAGCTTCCTCCAGGCTGATGTCCATCTGAAGCCCCGCGGCTATCGCAAGACACGCGTCCAGAGCATTATGCTCTCCAAGAAGAGGGAGCTCGAATCTTACGTTATTTACATAAAACTCTATTCCGTCTTCTCCTTTATTTTTCACATCTTTATAGTCTATGTCCTGTCCTACCAGAACTATCTTGAAATTGCTCTTGTTGAGGGCTCTTTCCCTTATCTCTTTCTCGGTCTTAAGGTAGTCAGAGCGGGAGTTAACGACCAGCGTGCAATCGTCCGTAAACGGCAGGACTATCTCCAGCTTGGCGTCTGCAATGGCGTCGCGGCTTCCGAGCCTCTCCATGTGCGACACGCCGACGTTGGTTATTATGGCTATCTCCGGCTTGACCCAGGTAACGTACTCTTCTATCTCGCCCTTGTGGTCCATCCCCATCTCGAAGACTATGCACTGAGTGGTCTCATCCGCAAGGAAACAGGTAAGACATACGCCCAGGTGCGTGTTGAGGTTCTTCCTGCTGCACACGGTCTTGTACTTCGCGGAAGCTACTGCAGCGGTAAGCATCTTTGTGGTGGTCTTTCCTACGCTTCCGGTAACGCCCACCTTCCTTACGTTGAACTGCGCCACGTAAGCCTCCGCCATGCGCTTGAAGCCCTCCATGGTATCGTCCACTCGTATCACCACGCTGCCCGGAAGTTCCGGTATGTCCTGGCTTACCAGAAAGGCTCTGCAGCCCAGATCGTAGGCGGATTTTACGTAGTTGTGTCCGTTGTTTATTTCTCCTATCACGCAAACGAAAAGGTCGCCGTCCGCGCACTCTCTGGAGTCTATCTTAATGTCCCTTACAAGGTATTCCGGATCTCCCGTAAGCTTTCCGCCGCAGGCATCCGCCAAAAATCTTGCGCTAGTGGGTCTCATTGTTCTCTTCCTCGTCTGTTATTATTTCGTAGTATATCGTTACGGTGGACTCTTTGTTGACCTCCGTGCCTGGCTTCGGGTACTGATCGGTCACCATCAACTTTACGCTGTTGGGATCCTCAAGCGCCGGCGACAGATTGTAGTTCAGGTGCTTTCCGGCAAGCCTTCCGATGACGTCTTCCATGTCGTCGCCCGTAAGATCGGGGACGGTGGTAAGCTTGCTGTTGAGTCTCTTAAGTTCCGCATCCGTGTAATGCGGCTGTATGTTCATGTATTTCAGGACCGCTTCCATTACTTCTTTGGCGGCCGGAGCAGCGGTGTTACTTCCCTGATTGTTCTTTACCTTAGGAGTATCGCAGATCACCAGGACCACCATCTTCGGGTCGTCTATGGGCGCCACACCTATGAAGGACGCGAACACGTCCCTGTCGCTGGAATAGCCGCCGGCCACAGGCTTGTTCGCGGTACCGGTCTTGCCGCCGATGCGGTATCCGGAGATCCTGGCCTTGCCCGCGCCGCCTTCGGAAACGACGTATTCCATTATCTCAAGCATCTCCTGAGCGGTCTGCGCGCTTATCGGGACGCTCTTTACGGTCCTTCCGAAGCTCTCCACAAGCTTGCCGTCCGCGTCGCGTATCTCCTTAACAAGGTGAGGCTCCAGAAGGAACCCGCCGTTTGCCAGCGCGGAGACTGCAGTTACAAGGCTTACAGGAGTAAGAGCTATGCCCTGTCCGAAGGACATGGTAGAGATCTCTACTATGTTGGCCTCGGCTCTGGTATAGATCATGTTGTCGGCTTCGCCCGGATAATCCACGCCGGTCTTCTTGTGAAGGCCGAAGGCCTCTATTCCGTTGTAGAAGGTATTCTTTCCCATCCTCTGGGCTATGTCCACCAGCGCCATGTTGCAGGAATTTCCTACAGCCTTTGCAAGGCTCTGGTTGCCGTGACCGCCCGGATAGCACCAGCACTTTATGGTACGGTCCGCCACTCTGGTGTAACCGCCGCAGTAGAAACCGTCCCTGGTGGTTATGGCTCCGGAGTCCAGAGCTATGGATGTAGTTACGAGCTTGAACGTGGAGCCCGGTTCGTACACGTCGCAGAAAAGAAAGGATCTCCACATCTTGTTCCAGTACGCCACCTTCTCCGCGTCCGACATCTTGGCGAACTTCTCCTCGTCCCCTGCTCTGGGAGCTCTGGGGTCGTTGGGGTCGAACTCATCCGTCTGCACCGCCGCAAGTATGTCCGCGGTGTTGGGATCCATTATTATTATGGATACTCTGTCGGATTCGCTCTGTTTGAGCCACTTCTGCGCGACCTCCTCCGCTATGTTCTGGATGTTCATGTCCAGAGTGGTTACGATGGTGTAGCCGTCGTCGGTGCTGTAATACTTATTGGTGCCGTAGACCAGCGGGTTTCCGCTCCTGTCCTTGCTGCTTATCCATCTTCCGTTCATTCCGGAAAGGAATCTGTCGTAGTAGAGCTCAAGGCCCGTCATGCCGTCGCCGTCGTCGTTGGTGAGTCCTACAAGCTGGCAGCCGAACCTGCCCATGGGATAGTAGCGCATAACGTCGTCCACTATCTCCAGGCCAGCCAGATCCGCCTTGCGCAGAGCGTCGGCCTTCTCATCGTCCACATGCTTTGCCAGCCTTATGAGAGTCTTGTCGGAAGTGAGTATGTCGTAGACGTCGCTTCTCTCCATTCCGAGTATTTCCGTTATGGTCTGTATCTCTTCGCTGAGATTCTTTTCTATCTCCTCGGTGGTCTTGCCGTTTCCTTTTACGGTCTTGGGACGCACCCAGATGGTGTTTGTGGACGCGCTTACCGCAAGAGCGTTGCCGTTGCTGTCTTCTATGCCTCCGCGAACGGCCGTTACGACGCTGTCGTCGGTCTGCTGCTTAAGCGCCTTCTGGGCGTACTCGTCGCCCTTTATCACCATGTGCCATCCCAGTCTTAAGGCCAGCGCGGCGAAGCATATCATCATAAAGAAAAAGACGAAAAGCATACGGCTGCGGTTTTTATAGCCTGTTTTCGTCCTTTTTGCCTCTTTGAACAGTTTAAACTTCATGCTCTGCCTTTCCCTTAATATAAAAAACAGCGCCGTGTTTTGATCCGGCGCGTATCATGTTTTACCGATAGACATTTTCCCTTAGAGCCAGAGCAAAGTCCTCGACGGACTCACTGTCTCCTTTCAGGTATATGATGTCTGCGAATTCGGCGCGCACCATTCCCAGCTCCTGGGCCTTTTGCTCCAGGCTTGCTATGTTTGCCCTGATGCTCACCTTGGCCTCCGTGCTCCTTATCTGCCAGGAGGCCTGCTGTATCTTGTTGTTAACAGTGTTGATCTCGTACTGCAGCTCCGATGCGCTTGCGTTGAGCCATACTATCCCTACGCAGAAAACGCATATCAAAAGTATAAGGATCAAAATCTTTGTCTTGTACTTAAGAATGCTGCTCATCTTTTCTCCTACAGTTTCTCTATTATCCTGAGCTTGGCGCTTCTGGCTCTGGGATTTGCCGCCAGCTCTTCTTCACCCGCAGTTACGGGTTTTCTTGTGATCTTCTTTATGTCGGGCTTCTTTCCGCATACGCACACCGGGAAGTCCGGCGGGCACGTGCACGGGTCCAGGCGCTTTTCGAAGACGTTCTTTACTATCCTGTCTTCCAGCGAATGAAAGCTTATGACCGCAAGCCTTCCGCCGGGAGCAAGCACGTCTATGAAGTCCGATACCGCGCCTTCAAGGCGCCCCAGTTCGTTGTTGACCTCTATCCGTATAGCCTGAAACGTTCTCTTAGCCGGATGCGGCCCTTCTCTCCTCGCCTGAGCCGGTATGGCTGCCTTTATGATCCTTACCAGTTCCGACGTGGTGCTTATTCTGTTCTTTTCTCTTTCTTTAACGATGAACTGCGCTATGCGCGCCGCCCAGCGTTCCTCGCCGTACTCGGATATTATCCGCACTAGCTCTTCTTTGCCGTAGCCGTTGACTACGTCCTCAGCACGGAGGCTCCCCTGCGCGTCCATGCGCATATCCAAAGGAGCGTCGTGCATGTAGGAAAAACCTCTTTCCGGGTTGTCCAGCTGGAAACTCGATACACCGAGGTCCAGCAGAGCCCCGTCTGCCTTTTCCGTTCCCAGTTCGGAAAGCACCAGCTTTACGTCGGAATAGTTGCTTTTGATCAGGCTCTTTCTGCAGCCGAAGCCTTCGAGTCGTTTGCCCGCAGCTTCGATCGCGTCGCTGTCGCAGTCTATCCCTATGAGCCATCCGTCCGGACCAAGCCGTTCGCAGATCCCCGAGGAGTGCCCGGCTCCGCCGAGCGTGCCGTCTATGTAAGTTCCGCCGCTTTTTATATCCAGTCCCTCGATGACTTCTTCATAAAGGACCGGTACGTGACTGAACTCCATCGGCTATACCTTGTAGGTCTCCGAGAACCTTGCGAAGTCCTTAGGACCAAGCTTTCCGCCGTTTGCGGAATCGTCGTAGACTTCTCTGGACCAGAGCTCCACTCTGTCCAGCATGCCTAGTGTTACAAGTTCCTTATCCATTCGCGCCACATCTTTATATGACGCCGGTATAAGGAGCCTGCCCTGCCTGTCGATCTCGCAGTCTGTCGCGTTGGCGAAGATGTAGCGGATGAAGGCTCTTGCGTTCTCGTCCGAGCGCGGCAGCGCGGCAAGCTTTTGCTGCTGCTCCGCCCACGTGGACATAGGATAGAGGATCAGACACTCGTCAAGGCCCCTGGTAAGAACGCACTTCGGACCGAGCTCTTCCCTGAACTTGGCCGGAATTATCACGCGGTTCTTAGCGTCTATGGAGTTTTGATAGGTGCCCATGAACATGGATCGTCTACCCTTTCTTTCCCCTTGATTCTCTTTCCCGATAACTCTTTTGAGACCCCGCCGCGATCCCCTTTCGCGGCCTCCGGGATCCCCAATGCCTCTTTTGAACAGGCGACAAAACCCCCTTTTCGGGTTTGCGTCTCCACTTTACACCACTTTTGTCCGAAAAACAATATTTTTCCTATAAAAATATGGGAAATTACTCCACTTTTTTTCGCGAAAAGCCTTGAAAAACAAACGTTCTCAAGCGTTTTCCAAGATATAGTGGTATAAGGCTGACATACCACTAAATATAGTTTTTGGCATTTCCGGACGGTACAAAGAAAATGACATGGACCGCCCTCCCCTGTGGTATAATGTCAGGCGGAGCGTAACATCATGAATAAACAGGAACGAGAAGAAAAACAACGCCGGAAACTGGAAGAGATGCTCAGCTTCGAACGGGAGCTCTGGGGAGCCGGTAAAGAGTTCGTTGCAGGAGTGGACGAAGTCGGAAGAGGCCCTCTCGCCGGCCCGGTGGTCACGGCCGCGGTAATACTCCCCAAGGACTTTTCGCTGATCGGAGTGGACGACTCCAAGAAGCTGTCGCCCAAAAGACGCGACGAGCTATTCGATCAGATAAAAGAAGCGGCCGTTTGCTGGGCGATAGGACGCCGCGAGCCCGCCAGGATAGACGAGATCAACATTCTGGAAGCCACCAAGGAAGCCATGGCAGACGCCATAAAGTCGCTGCCCGTAAAACCGCAGCATGTTCTGATAGACGCCGTAAGGCTTCCGGGTCTGGACATGCCGCAGACATCCATAATAAAAGGCGACGCGCGCTCCGTATCCATAGCCGCCGCAAGCATCCTGGCTAAAGTGACCAGGGACCGCGAGATGGAGGAAATGGCAAAGATATACCCCGGCTATGCCTTCGAGTCCAACAAGGGCTACGGCACGGCCGCTCACTACGAAGGGCTTAAGGCTCAAGGCCCCTGCCCCATCCACAGAAAAACGTTTTTACCAAAGGAGGAAACATGACATTTAAGGAAATGCCCTACAGCCGTTACGACTGCGAGCAGCTGAAGAAGGACCTGGCAGAGCTTACGAAGAGCCTGTCCGCCGCAAAGACCTACGAGGAAGCAAAAGCCGTCTTCCTTAAGAACGAGGAAGAAGGAAAACATTTCGAGACCGCCGTAACGCTTGCCCAGGTGCGCCACAGCATAGACACCCGCGACAAGTTCTACGAGGAAGAATGCAACTACTACAACCGCATGCTGCCCGAAGTGGAGGAATACTCCCAGCAGTGGAACCTTGCCATGCTTAACAGCCCGTTCCGCGCGGATTTCGAAAAGGAATACGGCGATCTGATGTTCATAAACACGGAGATATCGCTCAAGACCTTCTCCCCGGACATCGTCCCGCAGATGCAGCAGGAGAACGACCTTACCCAGGAATACGAAAAACTCCTTGCCAGCGCGCAGATCCCCTTCCGCGGAAAGACTTACACCCTTGCGCAGCTCGGACCCTACAAGGTGGATCCGGACGACGCCACCAGAAAAGAAGCTTACCTGGCCGAAGGTACCTGGTACAAAGAGAATCAGGCCAAGTTCGACGAATACTACGACAAGCTTACGCACCTTCGCGACGAGATGGGAAAAAAGCTCGGATACGAAGGCTACACCACGCTGGGATATTACCGCATGGACCGCAACTGCTACACCAAGGAAGACGTGGAGAAGTTCCGCGCAGCTGTAGTGAAGTACCTCGTGCCGGTAGCCGAAAAGATATACAAAAAGCAGGCAGAGCGCCTTGGATGCGAGTATCCCATGAGCTTCTACAACTCCGTGCTGGAGTTCCGCAGCGGCAACCCCAAACCCGCCGGCGGCAGAGACTATCTTGTGGAAGCAGGACAGCGTTTCTACGACGATCTTTCTCCGGAGACCTCTAAATTCTTCAGGACCATGCGCGAGATGGACCTCATGGATCTGCTCTCCACCGAAGGCAAGCAGTCCGGAGGTTACTGCACATCCATACCGGACTACAACGTGCCCTTCATATTCGCTAATTTCAACGGCACCCAGCACGATGTGGAGGTCATAACCCACGAAGCCGGCCACGCGTTCGAAGCATGGATGAACATAGACCGCGTTCCCAGCAGCTACATCTGGCCGGGAATGGAATCCGCGGAGGTGCATTCAATGTCCATGGAGTTCTTCGGCGAGACATTCGCGGAGGACTTCTTCGGAAAGGACGCGCGCAAGTTCCTCTACAGCCATCTGGCAGGCGCCATCACATTCATACCGTACGGCACCATGGTGGACCACTTCCAGCACGAAGTCTACGCCAACCCGGACTGGACGCCGCGTCAGCGCCACGACTGCTGGAAGAGGCTCATGGGCATCTACACTCCGTGGATAAAACTGGACGGAGAGATCCCATTCTATTCCGACGGCGAACACTGGCAGAGACAGCATCACATCTACTCCAGCCCGTTCTATTACATAGATTACTGCCTTGCGCAGACCGTGGCTCTGGAGTTCTGGGCAATGATACAGAAGGACCGCAAGGATGCCTGGAAACACTACATGGCTTATACCGTTCAGGGCGGAAGCAGGACATTTACCGACCTTCTTAAGAACGCGGACCTTAAGAGCCCGTTCGAAGAAGAGACGCTCAGAAGCGTCTGCGCGCAGGCAGACAAGGCGCTGGATGAGTTCGACCTTACAGGCATCGAATAGAGCAGAAAAGCCGGCTTGGGAAAGCCAAAGCATAAAGAAAAAGACCGGGAGAACATCCCGGTCTTATTTTGTCTTTGTCGTGTCTGCCGTGTACGGGCAGGCATCTGTTTTTACAGCAGCTCGCGGAAATACAGCCCGGCCGTACGGCGCCCCGGAAGCGGGGCTTTTTCCATGCAAAGAGCCGTGATCTCCGCGCACTCCTCAGCGGTCTCCGTGGTGAAGTACAAGAGACGGAACGACAGGTCCGGAAGGTTCCTGTCCGCGGCGTAAAGAGGTACGCAGTTGAGCAGCTCGGAATACTGCTTATCGCGGCACAGAACGGTAAACCTTTCGCCCTTGCGGTCCGTAAGGATGTTTACACCTTTGCAGTCTCCGCAGCCGTTCTTTCCCCTGGCCGGGCAGGCGCGAAACTTCATCAGAGGAAGATAACCGTAGACCACGGCTCCGGCGCGGTCCGCGAATGATATCCTGCGCATGTCAGCAGACGGCATCTCGAAAGAAACACAGGCATCCGCAAGACCGAGCTTTAGGTGCTCTTCCATCGATACGGAGTTGAGGATGTTGAGGGTAAAGCCTCCGTGAGCGGTAAATCCGAATTCACGGGCAAGTTTCAGCGCTCCAAGGTTTTCTACGTAAGCATCTATTATGTTAAACTCTTTTATTTCTGCCAGCTTTGCCCTTATGGTTTTCATGTGCGAAGGCCATATCACAGGCGGTATCTCCGCCATGATGAGCTCTGCTCCGCAATCTTTTGCCCTGTTTACGGATACAGCGTCTATCGCTTTGAGCGGCAAAATGACGGTATCCGGACAGCCCGAAAACAGCTGATCTGCGCTTTCAAACCTTGCCCTTAAGGTATTTTCCCGTCCGCCGCGCCAAGACGCGTCAGAAGCCTTGTTTTCGGCCTTAGAACGCATGTCCGGCGCGCCCTTCAGCCCTGCATTCCCGGGCACTGCTACAGAGGAGATCTTGTGCTCTTCCAACTGCCTTTTCCCTAATGCTCTTACCCTTTCTTCGGCCAGTCCTTCCAATGCTTTTCTGCGCAGTTCGTTGAGCTGTGACGCAGGCAGCATCACCGCCCCTTCAATGTCCGTTTTAAGATCGTTAAGGTAGTACGGAGTACCTCCTGTCTTGGACAGATACCGCTCCGCGTATTCCTTGGTAAGGGGCAGCGTTTTGGGCGTCTGCGGCACCTCGCCGGCAGCGCTGAACGACACGCTGCCGTCTGTGACCGTAAGCTCCGCGGGCTGCCCTTCGCGCACCGTAAGATGCATGTCAACAGCTATGTTCCGGGGCTCCTTTTCGTAGAGCTTCGCAAGGTCATTAAGTACCTGGTCGGCGGCTGTAACGTCCTCCTTGGTGCGGTACCCGAACATGTCCGGTCCCCGCTTTCCTGTCAGGTATCCGTCAGTAAAACCGCTCCTGGAGAACACCGCGCGCAGAGTCTCCATGTCCGGTTCGCTGCCCTCCATTACAGCCCTGCAGGCGGTAACGGCAGCGGCCACGTACTCCGCCCTCTTCATGCGGCCTTCTATCTTTAAGCTCGATACCCCGGCGTCCGCCAGTTCCGCTATGTGGTCTATGTACGACAGATCCTTTAAGGACAGCGCGTGATCCCTTCCGCAGATGCTGCAGTCCAGTCTGCACGGCTGGGCGCAAAGACCTCTGTTGCCGCTCCTGCCGCCTATCATGGACGAAATGTAGCACATCCCGGAAACGCTCATGCAATGTGCTCCGTGCACGAATACTTCGATATCCATGCCGGTTCTGTCGTGTATGTCCTTTATTTCCTCTAGCGTAAGCTCACGCGCGGCAACAGCCCTGGAAAAACCCATTTCCTTAAGAAGCGCGGTGCCCTCCGCGTTGTGGACGGCCATCTGGGTGGACGCGATGAGCGCCGTATCCGGCCAATTCTCCCTTGCGTACTTAGCTACTGCAAGATCCTGGACTATGAGTCCGTCCGCACCCGCGCCGCAGGCGGTATCCACGGTCTTTCTCATGGCTGCAAGTTCGCGGTCGAACACAAGAGTGTTTACGGTAACGTAGACACGTACTCCCCTCTCGTGGCAGCGTGCAACGGTCTGGGGGAGCTTGTCGCCGGCAAAGTTGTCGGCGCTGCGTCTGGCGTTGAAATCCGGCAGTCCGAAATAGACAGCGTCCGCGCCGCATCTGAGCGCCGCGGTAAGCTGCTCTTCTCCGCCGACAGGCGCAAGTATCTCCGGCCTTTTATCTTTTGGTATGATCTTCATTTATAAGCTTCTCCAACGCCGGTCAAACGCGCTTTCTGAGTATGTCCTGAGCCTTTATTCCGTCCGGTGCGCTTATCCTAAGGCGCCTCATCGGGACCGCGGAACGCTGCATTGATTCGCCGTCTTCGCTCTCGATGCTCTCCACTGTAAAACTGCGGCCCGCGCTTCCGGGACTTAAGATCTCTAGTTTATCGCCCACGGCAAACGGATTTCTGGTCTCGATCAGGAGCTTTCCGTCCGCGCTGTCCTTAAGGGCAGAAGCCACGAACAGAGTGTTGCGGATGTATCCGGAAGTATCCGGGGCTACGGACTCCGGGTCTCCGAGATAGAAACCCGTGCAGAACGGCCTGTGACTGGTGGTGTCCAGTTCGCTCCTCGCCTGATCCGCGTTTATCTTTCCGTCGATCAGCATCCTGTACGCGTTTACCACCGTGCCTATGTAGAACGGAGTCCTCATGCGGCCTTCTATCTTAAAGCTGCAGATGCCTGCGGCAGCCATCTTATCCAGTATGTCCGCGCAGCACATCTCCTTGGACGACAGTATCGCCATTCCGTTCTCGCTCTCTTCCACCTTAAAGAACTCGCCGGGGCGCTTCTCTTCCATAAGGTAATAGTTCCAGCGGCATGTCTGGGCGCACTGTCCGCGGTTGCCGCTGCGTCCCGCAAGGAAAGCGCTCAGCATGCAGCGTCCGGAATAAGACATGCACATCGCTCCGTGTATGAAGCCTTCCAGCTGAAGGTCCGCCGGGGTGTTGGCCCTTATCTCCGCTATCTGCTCCAGCGAAAGTTCTCTTGCAAGCACTATCCTGGAAGCTCCCAGATCGTAGTACACCTTTGCCGCACGGTAATTCATGCAGTTGGCCTGGGTGCTTACGTGCACCTCCAGATCCGGTACGTTCTCCTTTATCTGCGCAACTGCGCCTATGTCGGACACTATCACGGCGTCCGCTCCTATGTCCTTCAGAAAGCGCGCGTATTCTCCCAGCCTTGGTATCTCGTCGTTATTGGCAAAGCAGTTGACCGTCACGTACATCCTTCTGCCGTTGGAATGTATGAATTCTGAGGCTTCCTTAAGTCCTGCCTCATCGAATCCCGCGGACGATGCCCTTAGCTGCATGAACGGTCCGCCCAGGTATACTGCGTCCGCTCCGAACCTGACAGCAGTCCTTACCGCTTCCATGTCTCCTGACGGGGCCAGCAGCTCCGGCTTCCTGCCGTCTTTCATCGTTATCTCTTTCATTTCAGCACCTTAAAACTGTTTCTGTTATATTCAATTATCCCGTCTCCGCTCATCCTGGCAAGTTCCCTGGACAGCGCGCTCCTGTCGCAGCCCAGATACTCCGCCATCTCTTCCCTGCTGAGCGGCACGCTGAATCCGCAGCCGTTCTCTTCCTTGTACAGTTCCAGAAAGGCTGTTATCTTTTCCCTTAAACTGTGCTTAAGCAGCACCCGGACGCGGTCGTTCATGTCCAGCATTTTCTGCGCCAGTCCGGCCGTAAGCCGCGTCGTTTCATCCGGGCCTTCGCCCAGGCATTGCTTAAGCTGAAGCGATTCCGCTTCCGTTAGAAGCGCCTGCGGACCTGCGACGTGCATCATTTTCGTTTCATTCGGTGTCATGGATCCTCCGCCCTACCTTCCGTACCTGAAATTGGTCTTCTCGTAGAATTCCATGTAATTATGGTTGTATAAGCTGCTCTGCAGTTCCAGCGGCAGCTCGCCGGCGAACCACGAGGTCCCTGTTATCATGCAGCGCCCGTCCTCCAGGATCGCAGGCACGTCTTCCGACAGAGCCTGCGATGCCTTCATGAACGAAGGCCCGCCAAGTCCGCAGAGCCTAAACAGCTCCGGCATCAGAAATGCCGTTGACAAAGTACGTCCCGTTCCGCTGAATTCGACGCCCAGCTTAGCCTTCGCGGCGCTGTTAGCCCAGATGATGTATCTGGTATCCGCTGCACGGACGACGGCGGCCCTTGTAAATACATCCAAAGCTCCGCCCAGATCCGGAGCGCATTTGGAATAGATCACTACCACCACAGGCTCCTCGTCCGCCTCCATCCTGTCCAGCATCGTGCCCAGGTAGAAAAAGCTGTCCTTTATCGCCCCGAAATAGTTGTTCAAAACATTCCTCTGCGCAGCGGGTATGCCCTCGTTGATGATGATCCCGTAGTGCGAAGACTCGCTGTCATAAGGCGCGGAATTCTGCGTAGATGCGGCAAAAATGAACTGCCTTGCATTGCCCTTCGAAAGACCTTCTCTCCACATGTCGTAGACCTTTGAATAAAGCATCCAGTCTGTGTTTCCGCCGGCGGTGTCTCCGACCGGACCTTCCGTATACGCAGGGAAACTAAAGCTTTCGAAGCCGAGGTAATCGCACACCCTTTCTGTGTTTCGGCTGCCGGGAGCCACAGGCTGAACGCCCTGAGTCCCGTAGCCCTGGGATCTAAGGTAGTGCACGTAGGAATTTGTGTAAGTCCTTATCGTTCCGGGCGAAACGTAACCTGTAAGGAGGCTCCTTGCGGGGCCTGCGGATGAGTCCCTGAAGCCGCCTGTCACCAATGATCCGGTCAATGCGAACGCCCTGATGCGGTCGTAGTCCTCGTAAGCCGACGCTACGTCCGATATGTCCGTATAATCCGCAAATGACTCCAGCTGTATCGCCACTATGCTTACCGCTTTATCGTCTGTAATGTCCGCAGCCTCGTATGCCTTAAGCATTTCTGCTGCGCTTTCCGCCGAGTAACCTCCCGGAGCCGGCTCCGCAGAGTCTCTGACTGCGGTAAGCATCAGCGGGTATATGAATCCCCTCGTAACGTACTGCCTGGCATCTTCTCCCAACTCAAGCGTTCCGCCGTACTGCGGCTCCACAGGATACTTTGCGGTATTCGTCACCTGCTTAAACCCCCAGACAGAAAACCCCGCCAGAACAGCCAGAAATATTATCCTGCCCGCAAACCACGGGGTCTTTCTCTTAAGGAACAGCACTAACAGAAGCGTCGTTACCGCGACGAGGTAGATGACGCAGAGCACGCTCAGAAGGTCCAGTCTAACTTTTGAAGCGTCGGAGATGTAATCGAATGCTTCCCCGGACACTATGTCCGAAAACCATATCGTCTCTGACGTCTGCTTCAGCTTCAGCGACTCCAGAAAACTGAATAACAACACGCCTCCGGAAGACAGAAGGAAGGACAGCCACGGCCTTCCGACTATCATGTATACCGCAAGATGCAGCAGGACCACAGGCGCCAGATTGAACAGAAGCAGACGCGCGGCCGCAAAGTAGCTCCTAAACAGGCCGGATCCAAGACCGCCCGTTCCCAGAGCCAGCGATAGCACGCCGGTCGCCGCGCCGAATATTATAAGAAGAAGCACAGCCACGATCACAAGGCCCGGCTTCCGTTCTCTTTTATTTGTTTTTTCCTGATCCTTTGCCATGATGCGTAAAGATCTCCTGATCCATATGATTTTTTCGTCCGGGACATGAAAACAGCCCCGGTTTTCAGGCAGTCATTCTACCATTTTTTCGTTGCGAAGGCAACATTAATACCGCTCCAATAAAAAAGCGCAGACAAGCGTTCTGCCTGTCTGCGCGAATGTTGCAAAAGCTACCTGAACGTGCTCTTGTTAAGGCCTGTGGTGTTGTGCCGCCTTATATGGGAACGCTTGAGCTCGTCCGCGGCGCATTCAACTTCGTGCGACGCGCCCAGATCTACGCCCGCGCGCCTCTTTAACGCAGCCTCCTCACGGAACTGCTTGGCAAGCCAGTCGTTCTTGCGGTCTTCGAAAAGAACGCTCTGAGTCTTAACGTCTACGGGACCGGACTTGTATCCGGAGTATGCGCTCCGGCTGCCGGTATTGCTGCTCCCGTAAGTTGCCCCGGGAACGTTGCGGAAAGACTGAGACTGCCTTGCGCGGTCCATGCTCTCCTGCTGCGCGTCATAGACCCTTCCGGACTGACTGCGCACTCCCTGCGACTGCTGGGACGGCATCCTGAACTGCTGCTGCCGTTGGTTCATTTGCTGAATTCTGGCAGCCTTGGACGCGCCCGACGCCACCTTGGCAATGATCGTGATGACCACGACCATCCATATTATGCCGAATAGAATGGAGACTACTTCCATGGTTACTTAGCGCTTTCCTTAAGTGCTGCGATCGTCCCCGCCAGATTAGCGATGTCCGAGGGAACGATTATCTTGGTGGCCTGACCGTCTGCCATGGCCTCTGCGGTCTCGAAGGACTTGAGCTTTATGTAGCCCTCGCCCGGAGCAGCCTCGTTGATCAGCCTTATGGATTCGGCCTTTGCACGCTGTACTGCCAGCAGAGCTTCGGCTTCACCTTCCGCCTCCTTGATGCGCTGTTCCTTAACAGCTTCCGCGTGGAGGATGGCTGCCTGCTTTTCACCTTCTGCCATGGTGATCGCGGACTGCTTCTTACCTTCTGCGGTAAGGATGGCTTCTCTCTTTTCACGCTCTGCCTTCATCTGCTTTTCCATTGCATCCTGGATGCTCTTGGGCGGCTCTATGTTCTTGACCTCTACACGGCTTACCTTGATGCCCCACTTATCGGTGGCTTCGTCCAGGATGGCTGTGATGCGCGCGTTGATGGCATCGCGGCTGGTGAGTGTTTCATCGAGAGTCATGGAACCTATTATGTTACGAAGGGTCGTAGCGGAGAGGTTCTCGATGGCTGCCAGCGGTCTTTCAACGCCGTAGGCGAAAGCCTTGGGGTCGAAGATGTAGAAGAATACTACGGAGTCTACGCGCATGGTAACGTTATCCTTTGTGATAACGGGCTGCGGCTCGAAGTCCGCTACCTGTTCCTTGAGGGAGACTCTCTTCTTTATCTTGTAGAAGATGGGGATCCTGAAGTGCGGACCGGCGTTCCATGTGGAGTGGTATTTACCGAGGAGCTCCACGATGTAAGCGTAGGCCTGAGGCACTATTACGATGCATCTGATGAGCAGGATGACTACTATTACTGCTACTACTATTGCTATTATCGTTCCGATATCTGGCATTTCATTCCTCCTTTTGATCTTAACGATACATTGGTGTTGTTTTCAGATCTGACTGTCTTGCTGTTTTCAGCCGTACAGTTTTTTATATTATAACATACGACGCGGCGTTAGGACATAATTTTTGAAAAAGGCCGGAGCGATAGGCCCCGGCCTTTGCCGTTATGTTTTGTTCTGCCCCAGACTATTACAGGATCTCCAGCCTCTTGGTCTTAGGCTCTTCCGGCTGTTTCTTAGGCATCGTCAGCTTAAGCACACCGTCCGTGTAGCTTGCTGAGATCTTCTCGGGATCCACGCCGCTGATGTCGAAGCTCCTGCTGTAGCTGCCGTAGCTTCTCTCGGAGCGGATGACTCTGCCCTCGCTGTCCTTTTCCTCGTGTTCGTTGTTCCTGGTAGCGGTTATCACCATGGTGTCGTCCTGAAGGTCGATATGTATGTCTTCTTTCTTGAACCCGGGAAGATCCGCCTCAAGAATGTAATTGCCGTCCTTTTCCGTAATGTCTGTACGGAACTCCGGGAACGGGTTGTAGCTTCTCATATATCTGCGTGCATAAGGTGTAAGTTCGAACATTTTTGTTCCCTCCTTTTGTTTCATTTCTTTTTACATCTAAAAGATAACGCCCCATTGTGACGGTATTTTTACGCAAATGTGAAGGAAAAGTGAATTTTAGCACTCTTGATGCAAGAGTGCTAACCGCGGCGCGGAAGAATGTCCGGCATAGATCATGCATATAAAACCCGGGGTGCGCTTCTTATGGCAAAAAAAGATACTGCCGGGAACCTTTTCAGGAGGCTTTCCCGGCAATACCCAGCACAGAAAGTATTATAAAGAATTCAGATCTTTTTCTTGTATCTAAGCGGAGTGGTACCTTCCAACTGTCTGAACACCTTGGTGAAGTAGCTCTGATCCGAGAATCCGCAGCGTTTGGCGGTCTCCGCGATAGGCACGCCCTCGGAGAGCATGGCCTTGCTTCTTTCTATCCTTACCTGAGTAAGATAGGCGTTTACAGTGGTGCCCTGCTCCCTTTTGTACACCCGGCACAGGTACGATGTTGTCATGCCCGCGTGCTTGGCGATGTCCAGGAGCGAGATGTCCCTTCCGAAGTTTTCTTCTATAAAGCTGTTTACCTCTTTGACCGTTGCAGCGGGGTCTATCCTGTTCGCTTTGGCCCAGGCACTGACCGTGCCTTCTTCCATACGTGTCAGATAATCCTCGCTCCGGTGGTCTGCTTCGCTGAGGAAGGCAGCGGAGTAGACCAGGAGCTGAGAAAAAGCGTTTACCCGCTTGGGATCTATATAGGGTATCTGCCCCATACGGCCCATTATCGCGTCCACAGTCTGCGGATCCAGTCCCATTACGCCGCTTAAGTCGTAATCCCTGAAGTCCTGGGGATCCTCCATTATGAAGGGCCCGACCGTAAGCCTGTTGAGGTCCCCGTTTGATCCGGGTACGGCAGAGGTTATGCAGGAAAGACCCAAAGGACATTCGTAAAGGTACTTTCCGTCCTCGCGCTCCGAGGCTTTGGCTGTAAAACTGTGAAGACGCTTGCAGTCTTGTTTGGAGATGCCTGTTCCGGAGCAGACGTCGCACGCGTCGCAGCAATATCCGCTGGCCGACAGGACCGTTCCGTCCGGGGCACACAGCTCGCATCCCATTCCGCTTGCCGAGGCGAAGGCCTGGACGCAGCCTTCTGCAAGTTCAATATCGATGCCGGTAACCTGTGCCAATTGATCTCCTTGATTAGACATAATACTTTTGGTAAAATCAACTTACACGGATAATATAACACAAATTGTTATGATTGTGAACACTTTTGTTCAAAAAAATCACAATTATTCGCAAATTTCCTGACAATAATTTAAGTTTTTTATTGTAGCCCTGCAAAATGAAACAGCAGCATTTAATGGATATAATGGTAGAGGCATGGAAAGTAAAACATTAAAAGTAATATCAAAGGATAAAGAGACAGACATCCGTTTCTCCGGAAGGACAAAACTGTCCGGACTGCTGGAAGCCGAAGGGCTTATGCCAGCAACTCCCTGCGGCGGAAACGGCACCTGCGGAAAGTGCAGCGCCTATCTCAACGGAGAAAAGATCCTTTGCTGTCAGGCATGGGTGGAGGAAGACGGCGAGCTGCTGCTCCCGGAAAAGCAGATCCTCAACAAGATAAAGACCGACGGCGAGATGCCGGAGTTCAGCATCAAGGATCAGGACGGCTACGGACTTGCCGTGGACATCGGCACTACTACAGTTGTCGCAAGGATCATAGACCTCAGGACCGGAAAGCTGCTTCCCGCAGTCTCCAGAGAGAATCCCCAGAGGCTTCTCTCCGCGGACGTCATCGGAAGGATACAGGCCTGCATAGAAAAAGGAAAGCTTCCTGTGCTCAGGGGCCTCATCAACGAAACGATAGAAGACCTCCGCGAGCACGACCTGAAGATCTGCGGACTTACGGAAGAGGACATAAAGAAGACCGTCATTACAGGCAACACCACCATGCTCTACCTGTACACGGGACGCATGCCCACCACGCTCGCCTACACTCCGTTCATAGCGGACTGCCTCTTCGGATTTGAGGAAAACGGCGCATATCTGCCGCCCTGCTTCGGAGCATTCGTGGGCGCAGACATATATACCGCCATCACTGCCAGCGGTCTCATAACCAAAGACGAGGCTGCTGTCCTTGTGGACCTCGGCACCAACGGAGAGATAGCGCTTTTCAACAACGGAAAGCTTACATGCTGCGCAACAGCCTGCGGTCCTGCCTTCGAAGGCACCGGAATCAGCTGCGGCGGACCGGCCGCTAACGGAGCCATAGACCACATATGGCTGGAAGACGGACAGGTCAGATATTCGGTGATCGGCAACACCGCACCCACGCACATCTGCGGCAGCGGAATAATGGACGCCATCGCAACGCTGCTGGAACTGGAAGAGATCGACGAGACCGGAGCAATGCCGGATCCCTACGAGTTCGCTCCCGGAGTGGTACTTCAGCCTAAGGACGTCCGTCAGGTGCAACTTGCAAAGGCCGCCATCTGCGGAGGCATACGCACCCTCATCAACCGCGAGGGACTTAAGCCGGACGACATTAATACTTTATACATAGCAGGCGGCTTCGGATCTTACATAAAGCTGGAAAATGCTGTAAAAGTAGGCATTTTCCCGAAAGAAATGCAGGATAACGCAAAAGTTATAGGCAACGCAGCCCTTTCAGGTGCTATAATGATATTATTGGGCGCCGACAAGAAGTACGAACCGTCTTCGGTAGAGACCGAATGCATCAACCTTGCACAGCAACCCGAATTTTCGGATCTGTATATGGAATCAATGTTTTTTGAGTAATATTTAGAGGAGAGAAAAATGACACCCAAGGAAAACTTACACGCATTCTTCGAAGGAAAGAACTATGAGTGGAAGCCGGTAGGAACAGACAAGAAGTCCTTCCAGCCGGAAGAGATCTGCGAATACGTAGCCAGAGCTTTCGTTAAGCAGCAGGAGCCCTTCGATAACGCAGCCAAGGGCGGCGGCATCGGCTGGTTCGGCATCGAGTGGGAGTACGAACCCGGCGCAGGCGGATCCATAAGCCTTGCTCCGATACTCGACGAAGTATCCGAATGGAAGGAAAAGATGGTATTCCCCAACCTGGACGAGATCGACTGGGAAGGCATAGCCAAGAAGAACGCAGACTACCTCAACACAGACCTCGGCATAGAGTTCACCGTATTCACCGGATACTTCGAGAGACTCATCTCCCTGCTCTCCTTCGAAGAAGCAGCGATGGAGCTCATAATGGAAGATTACGAGGACGACATTCACGAGCTCTTCACAGCGCTCACTGATTTCTACATCGACTTCGCCCAGAGATTCCGCAAGTACTTCAACGCCGACTGGTGCATAATCCACGACGACTGGGGCACCCAGAGATCGCCGATGTTCTCCCCCGAAGTACACAAGAGGATGATCGTTCCGCACCTCACCAGGTTCGTTTCCGAGTGCCACAAGGTAGGACTGCTTGTTGAGATGCACTCCTGCGGATTCATCGAAGACCTCATCCCGAACCTCATCAGCACCGGCATCGACAGCTGGGCAGGCCAGGGCATCTGCGACAAGAGAAAGCTGATCAACCTGTACGGCGACCAGTTCAAGTTCGAAGTCATCACCAACCCGGATCCGAAGAAGCCGCTCAAGACCAAGGAAGAGGCTATAGAATTTGCTGACAATATCTTTGATGAATTCAAGGATAAGGACATCATGTTCTGGACAAGCCCGAAGCGCTGCGGCAGCATGGAGATCTATCAGACCGTCTGCCAGGAACTCAAGGCAAAGGGAATCGCTTACAGAAAGAACGCATAATAAGCGCTTATTAAGCATCAAAAGACCCCGCTTCCAGCGGGGCCTTTTATTGTCCTTTTCATGGGACAGGCCGGAACTCTTTACAGCATTTCGACTATCTTTCCGACGTCGTCCAGTTTATCAACGCCTTCCAGCATCTTCAGGAGGTCCTCCTGCTGCTCTTCTGTATAGCGGTTTGCGGACAGCGCGGTGCAGCTTCTGAATTTTTCGCGGAACTGCTCGTCGGAAAGCGGGCAGGACGGATCGCCCAGAGCAGCTTCTTTGTGTTTGAAGAAATCGCCCTTGGCAGTGTGGTAGGTTATGTCCACCGTATTCGCCTTTATGCGCGGAGCGTACTCCGGTTCGACGGAGAAATTCACCCTCTCCGCAAATCCGTAAATGTCTTCATCCGGAAGATTCTCCGGCAGGAAATCCGAGAGCACCACCCTTCCCTTTTTAGCCGCAAGTCCCATGCAGTAAGGAATGCTGAACTTGGCGCTTATGGCTGTAACAGGTCTGTTCTTGACCTCGCGAGGGTCCACGACTATGCTCCTTATGAACTCGGAACCTTTCATGTCTACGGAAAGGATATCTTCGAACTTCAGATCGTTCTCCTTCATCACCTCTATGGTGGACTGGATGCTCGTATGGCATCCAAGGCACGCCGGCCAGAATTTTATTACAAGCTCAGACGCGTACCATTTTTCTCCAAGTCCTTCCACCAGTTTCTCCGGAACGCATCCGGCTCTTGAATATGCCTTAAAGAAGCCCTTCTCGCCTTCGAATAGTTCCTCGAAACCTATGCGGGGTCTGTGCTTAGCCAGAAGTACGGCCTGGACCGCGGACTTTGCTCCGAAGCCGTCGCGTACAGCTCTCATGAGCGAGTTCTTGTCGTTCATCATCTGCGAAAGGCCTGTTGCAGCGTATGCGTTGCAGCCCAGTGCATCTAAAGTCTGCTCGTAGTCGTATCCCATAAGCCTGCAGCCGGCCAGGACGGCACCGTAAGATCCGAAGACATGCGGTGTATGCCACCCGTGCTTGGCCAGATCCTCTCCTGTAGCAATGGATACGCGGCAAGCTATCTCAGAGCCTATAAGAAGCGCTGCCAGAAGTTCTTTACCGCTCACGCCGCCCCTGTACTGAGCAAGAGACAGAAGAGCCGGCGTCGTTACGGCATTGGAATGCAGAGTAGCAGCCTGACATGTGTCCTCAAGATCCATGGAGTGCGAGAGCGCAGCGTTTACAAGAGCCGCGGTGTCCGGCTGCACATGCAGATCCGTAGAATAGATCTTGCACGGCCCGGTCTCGCAGTGCTCTTTTGCGTACGCCACGAAAGACGGAAACGCGGGATTCTGCGTTGTTGCAGCCTCTATGCATCCCAGTGCGTCCATCAGGGAGTGTTTCTGCACATCCAGGTATTCCGGAGGTATATCTTCTGTCTTTGTATTTAAAGCGAAATCTATGAGTCTGCGCGTTATGTCCATGGTCATTCTCCTTGCAGAGCAGAAAAACACGGGGCAATGCCCTCAGGCACTGCCCCGTTTTGCGTTGTAACTATTCGGTAACTATGCGTACCTCGTCGCCCTCGATGGCGAACTTAGGCTCGATCTTCTGGTTCTCCGTGATCTCGGTAACGTAATCTATTACCTCCTTGAACCTGGGGTTCTCGTGAGTCAGGATCTCCGGAACGAAGGTATCGTCGTCGATCCATACGGGAACGTAGGTGAACTTGTCGATCTTACCGTCCTTAAGATACATCTTGGCAATGATGGTCTTGCAGGAATCGTAAGGCATCGTGCGCTTCGGATGCTTCTTGAAGTCGTCGTTCAGCTTACGGATGTCGGCGTGGCGGGAGTCGTTTATGAGTCCGTTCTTGCCTTCGAAGTAAGCCGCCGGGCCTTCGGTAGCGAAGTTGGCCAGCGAGTAGAATATCGGCTTGCCCTTGTATACTTCTATACCCTTGAGTATGTGAGTGTGGTGGCCGATGACTACGTCCGCGCCTTCGTCCAGAGCGTAGTGTCCTACTATCCTCTGATAGTCGGCTATGACTGCCGGAGTGAAGTGGATGCCCCAGTGCTGGGAAACTACCAGTATGTCTACCTGCGGGCGCAGCTTATGGATGTCCTCGATCATGTTGTTGAGGTCATCTATGTGCGGCCAGCTGAAGATCCTTACCGGCGTACCGGGCTGATCGTGCTCTACGCACGGAGCCGCGGTTATTCCGCGCATCGGGTTTGCTCCCGGCCTGTCGACCAGCGCCCAGTAATCCTGAGGCAGTATGGAGCAGTATCCGAGGAAGCCTATCCTGGTCCCGTCGTCTAGAGTCCTGATCACAGGCTTTCTGGCTTCTTCAAGATTGTTTCCTGCGCCTATGATGTCGATCTCCGACTCCTTCATTATGCGCATGGTATCGTAGAAGCCTTCGAAGCCCCAGTCCATTACGTGGTTTCCGGCGTTGGACATAACGTCGAAGCCGGCCCTCTTAAGGCAGGGACCCGCGGACGGATATATGCGCAGCGGCAGTCTGCACTGGCAGGCCGGAGCGCCTTTGTCCGTAACTACTGCTTCCAGCTGTCCGAACAGAAGATCGCAGTCATGAAGATAATCGTTAGTCTTCGCGAAAATGCTGTCCATGTCCGGACGCTTGGGGGCGGTATCGCCTACGAATAAAACTGTTTTGTTAGCCATGTTATCCTCCGAACAATTATGTGGCTGATCCGGCAATTAAAGTACAACACCGAGTATGGTAAGGATGATGCCGCCGAGCACTACGCCGATGAGGCATACTACCAGCTGTCCGGTAACCAGTCTCTTGGCTATGGACTCGTCGCGGTTCATTCCCATGAATACAGCGCCGCCTGTGCTGAACGGGGACATACCTGTGAAGTGTGCACCCAGAACTGCAGCAAGGAAGAGCACCATCGGGTTGAGTGTTCCGCCGGAAGACTGAACGAGCTGCGGTACGATCGGAGCGACCATCGGGAATACGACGGTGATTCCTCCGGAGAAGGAGGACAGGAATGCTCCGAGCAGGCACATGAAGAAGGGCAGCAGCCAGTTGGGAATGGTAGCTGTGAGCCAGTCGGAAATGATCTTGACTGCGCCGGCCTGAACAGCAACGGCCATCAGCATGGAGATTCCGGAGAGGAGCAGCAGCGTGTTCCACGGGCAGGCAGCGATTACCTTCTTGGGCTCGGCCAGCTTAAGGAAGTGCGCGAAGATGAAACCGATCAGGCAGAGCACCTGAATGTCGCAGAATCCGGAGAAGCTCTTCATGAACGCTCCGCCGATCTTCCAGGTGTTGAGCATGCCCGGTACTACTGCGAAGAATACTACGCAGAGGATCAGGATGAGGGTGGTCTTCTGCTCTCTGGTGAAGGCAGCAGGCTCTTCCATACCAACGATGGCCTTTACCTTGTAGCCCTTCCAGATGAAGAAGCAGATGACAATCAGCAGGATGGATACGATCACGCTGATGAAGAAAATGCTCCAGGTGAATCCGCCGGACTCAGCTTCGTAACCGTTGGCAGCTATGTTGGCGTCGATGATGGCACCGGAAGCTCCCCAGCGAACGAAGGAACCTGCGTTTGCGGAATAACCGAGGGATGCGCAGATAAGCGGGTCAACGCCCGACGGAACAGCAATGGTGAAGCCCATTACAGCCAGAATGGCGCCGGCAGCCGGCGGTACGCAGCCGAGGATACCAAGGGCGAAGCCTATGATCATCAGCATGAATACCAGCATGGACGGCCTTTTTCTGGTCGCGTACAACATCTTTTCGGCTACTGCCTTCATCGTTCCGTTCACGACGCCTACGCCGAAGAACAGGGACAGAGACATTACCTGGAAGAATACGCTGGTCGGGAACATAGCGATGACGTTCTTAACACGAAGACCCATGAACAGGACGCCGATTATGAACGCGAACACCATCGCAGATACACCCATCTGCAGGTTGAACTTGTAGCTGAGGAATATAGCCAGAGCTACACCGATCAAGCACAGTATTACTATTGTGCCGTTTACACCTTCCATTTTTAACCTCCTAAAAATGAAAACTAGAATTGCTGAGGTCTCAGTGCATTCTGCAGTCGAGACCAAGGTTTATGAATATACGTTTGTAACTCTCCTTTTGTTCTGCTGTCGGAGAGGTAACGCCTTCCAGAAGATACGGAATGTTGAGCATCTTATACTTGCCCAGTCCGAATCTGTGGTACGGAAGAAGATCCACATGCAGCGACGGATCCAGTTCCTTTACGAACTCCGCCGTTGCGGCAAGGTTCTCTTCCGAGTCGTTGTATCCCGGTATTACCGGAATGCGTATGAATATCTTTACCGGATATTTGTGTATCTTTTTTAGGTTCTCCAGGATGAGCTCGTTGCCGAAGCCTGTGTACTCCCTGTGCTTTTCCGTATCCATATGCTTAATATCATACAACACAAGGTCCGTGTACGGCAGAACTTTTTCTATGTTCTCCGAAGGAAACTGTCCGCAGGTATCCAGAGTGGTATGTATCCCCTCTTCCTTGCACCTTCTGAACAGTTCAGCCACGAATTCCGGCTGGAGCATGGCTTCGCCTCCCGAACACGTGACGCCTCCGCCGGAAGTCTCGTAGAAGCCTTTGTCCTTCATTACTTCTTCGAAGACTTTGTCTATCGTCTTCTCTTCGCCGTAGAAGAACATCGCATGCGACGGGCATACCTGGGTGCAGGTGCCGCAGGACACGCACTTTCCGCGGTCTATGCTTATTGCGCCGTCCTTTACGGAAAGCGCCTGATTGGGGCAGTTCTTGACGCACATGCCGCACTTTACGCATATGGGCGCCCTGTGAGCCAGCTGCCTTACGGCCTTCTGAGACTCCGGATTGGCGCACCAAAGACACCTTAAGGGGCAGCCCTGAAGAAAGACCGTGGTCCTTACTCCGGGGCCGTCCTCGGTAGAAAAGTGCTGGATATTGAATACTTGTCCTTTTATCTGCGGCATTTGCTCTTCCTGGTCGCGTCCGGACCGCGTTTACGGTCCGATGCGCACTTACATTGCTTCGCTGGTCCTGGATATGATCTCGTTCCTGAGGCTCTTGGGAAGATCCACGAAGAACGCGCTGTATCCGGCTACGCGTACCATGAGGTTCGGATGCTGTTCCGGATGCTCGCTGGCTTCAATAAGCAGATCCTGGTCGATAATGTTGATCTGTACGTGGAATCCGCCGTGAGTGAAGTACTCCTCAAGCATGGCGCCCAGGTTCTTGATGTTGTCCGGGTTGTTGAACAGTCTCTTGTCGAACTTCATGTTCATGAGCGCCGCGGTGGAGTTGTCTACGTGCACCGCCTTGGACGCGGAGTTGAACACGCAGGTGGGTCCGTGCGTGTCGCAGCCCTGCGAAGGCGAGCAGAATCCGTCGGCAATGGGCTCTCCGTCCTTATGGCCGCTGGGCAGCGGGCCGGTCCTTCTGCCGAAGGTAACGTGAGCCATCGCTCCGGAACGTCCTCCCCAGAGAGGTGTTCCGAACGGGTTCTTTTCTTTCCACATTCTCTCCTGGAGCCATACGGACAGCTCGGAGAAGGTCTCGTCTGCGTAGTCGTCGTCGTTGCCGTACTTAGGCGCGGACTTGAGCAGAGCTCTTTCGTACTCGTAGCCTTCGAAGTTGTGGTCCATAGCCTCTATTATGCGGTCTACGGTAAGCTTCTTGTCGTCGAACACCAGCTTGCGGATGGCCGTTAAGGAGTCGGAAGCATCCTGAAGTCCGCGGTCTGCTATGTGATACAGGAAGGACGGATACCTTACGCCGCCGGCTCTTGCGTCCATGCCCTTTTCCAGGCAGTCGCCCAGAAGAGCGGAGAGGTACGGAGTGTGGAAGCTGTTGATGTCTACGTACGCGGATACTCTGGCCGCCTTGGCCATGTCAGCGATCAGAACGTCGAACTGCTTCTTGAACGCGTCCTTGAATTCCTCGAAGGTCTTGAAGTTTCTGGGATCTCCGGTGTGGGGGCCTATCTGGACCTTGGTCTTGGGATCCATGCCGTCGTACATTACGAACTCCATGATCTTGGCAAGGTTTATGTAGTTGATGCCCAGCGATCCGCCGTGGGTGGAATATCCGCCGATCAGCGATCCTGCGCAGCCCAGAGCGCTCCAGTTGCGGGCGTCTTCTATGGGCATTCCTCTCTTGAGGAAGCCGGGGATCCTGGTCTCGTCGCTCATGTAGGCCGGGTTGCCGTCGCCTCTGCGGACGTTTACTTCTATGGCCTTGTACCATACGCGCTTGTCTATGTTCTTATGGTAGCGGACATAGATCGGCGGCTGCGGCAGATTGACCTGAGCCTGACACTCAAGAATAAGATAGGACAGCTCGTTGGAGGCGTCCCTTCCGTCCGCGGTCTGACCGCAGAGAGTGGTAGCCTGAAGAGTGGTTCCGGGAATGTTGTTCTTTTCGTAGTTGTTCTTCACTACGGAGATCTCATTGATCTTTACCAGTACCAGGGCGAACAGTTCCGCGGCGTCCTGACGGGACAGCGTTCCGTTCTCTATTACGTCCTGCTTGTACATCGGGTAGAGATACTGGTCGATGCGGCTGGGGGACTCTGCCTGGAAAGA
>JAILDA010000030.1 GCA_024689865.1 Clostridia bacterium
CTTAACCTTAATCTTATTCTTGTTCTAGTCGCGACCACTGGGAGTTTGCATATTCATCAGACGTTTCTTCGCTTTATTACGTCCGGAGTCCCGATGCGGTTTAATAAGAACAAATACCGCTTCTTCATTACGTGTGAGCTCCTGAGGCGTGTTCTCGTTTAAAGCATAGTCGATGACTGCGTTCAGAACACTGTTCCGCTCTTTGGGTTTCATGCACTGTAAAGCATCATAATAAGATCTGTAAAATGTGAACTGGTTGCGCTGCATTGTAATTCTCCTTTTTAAGTTAAAAATGATCATAAAAAAATGCCATCTGCTCCTTAGCCGCAATTCGGAGCATAATGGCAATATTCTTATTGTTCTTATCGGGAATATTTATCCCCTCACTATACGGACACGAAAATGGCAAAAGTCCACGGTCTCACGCAATATTTTTTTCAAGTTTTTTGTAAATTCTTTGCATTCGGTTTGAAATAGCCTGTTTTACAACTCCTTCGCTCTTGGCGATCTCCTCCTGGGTCATGTTATCCTTATAGACTTTCTTCAGAAGTTCCTTCTGCCGGGGTTCAAGGTCTTTCAGAGCAAATTTGAGATTGATAAGCAGATCTTCGTGATATATCTCCGGCGCCGTACCGTAGTTCACGATGTCCAGGTCGTCGTAATCCAGACCTTCATATTCCAGAGCCTCCCAATGTATATGGCGTCTGGTTTCTTTTTTGTCGTTGGCCTTTTCGGCCCTGTCTTCCTTTTCAAGGAACTCTTTCATTTCTTCAGATACTTCGACTGTAATCTCTTCTCCTGTTGCTGTGACATAGGTATAGTTTTCCATCTTTTTCCTTTCCGCCCGGAAGAGAAAACAAAGGACACAAAAAAACGGCACGCAAAACAAAGGCTGCGAACATGTTTTCCCTGCGGTCCGGGAAATGCCGTTTTCGTATCCTTTGCCCTGTGCACCGGGCATTCTTCATATTATTTTGGTGGACCGGCCTGGAATTCTAACGAATCGATCAGGTCGGATCCGATTTTCGATGTGAATGTATCACGTTAGTTTTTTTATTTCAATACCCTTTTTTCTATCTGACATACCTATTTACGTTTACCTGCAAATGCTTCGTAACTTTTAGTCTTTACGGGGCTCGAAGTCGTCAGCCATGCGTATCATCGAGGAGAACCGGTCCACGGCATCGTCCTAGAACATCGAGTCCATCTCTTCGGCCTCATCGGTATTGAAAAAGCCATGGACTTCGGATTCGTCGACATAAGTCGGAAGCTTGCTCGAATCCGTGGTGTTGTAAATCAGTGAACGGTCGGACGCAGGGAAGCCTTGGGGATCCTGTGTTTCCCGGGTCTCCTGTACCTCCGGTCCCGTTCTGGGCTCGCCCTCGGCGAACGCGGCTGCGGGGCTGAGCAGCGCCAGTACGGCCGCCATCAGCATGCAGAGGATCTTCCTGTAGGTCTTCATCATCGGGCTCCTTTCTGTTAAAAGGTTTGCAGTTTAATGAATAAACTATTCCATTTATATAATATATAACATAATGATATATTAATAACAGCAGAAAAATGCGGTTTGCGGACAGGTGTGGCACAGGGGCTTCGTGTTTTTTGTTTTACATTTCGCCCCCCTGCAATTACAATTAATTAAAGAGGTGCTTAACATGAACATCCCGGCAAAGTGCAGAACTGCCTCGTACATTCTTAAGATAATAGTGATAGTTTCGGCGGTGGCCGGCACGTTGCTCAGCGCTGCGGGCGGAAGGCACAGCTTCATGGGCGGCAATGTTGTGTTCATGTATTTTACGATACAGTCGAACATTCTGATCGCCGTCATCTGCCTTATCGGTCTGGCTCTGATGGCTGCGAATAAAAAGATCGGCAAGGTCTGGTACATAATAAAGCTCGTGGGCACGGTAGCCATAACCCTTACCGGCGTGGTCTTCTGCTTTGTTCTTGCGCCTACCATGAAGACGGCTGCGTGGAGCATCCAGAACATCCTCACCCACGTGGTGGTGCCGATAGCGTCCATAGCGGACTTTTTTGTGATCGGACCATGCATCGATGCGGAGATAAGGAAAAGAAGCGTCTTCTTTGTCATAATACCGCCGCTTCTATATGCGATATACGCCGGTATAGGCTACGTTAAGGGCTGGCAGTTCGGGTTCGGAGCCAACTACCCGTATTTCTTCCTTAACTGGGGAAGCCCGGCAGGCGCCTTCGGTTTTTCGGACAAGCTGCCGTTCATGGGAACGGGCTGGTGGATAATAGCCATCTTCATATTCCTGATACTTGTGGGGCTTCTGTACCTTGCCGTCGTAAGGGGGATCAGGCGCCGCAGAGCCAAGAAAGCTGCCGGCTGAAGCCTGCCGTAAACGATCATCATAGCTGCCGGCTGAAGCCTGCCGCTAATAACTGTCATGATAAGATTCGACACTTTGGATAAAAAACCTAAGATAGTAAACGTCGCCATTGCCTCGGCTGCGGCCGTGGTACTTCTTGTAATTACTGCGTTTGCGGCAGGAGACGCCAGCTTCTGGGTATCCAACCTTATTCTTACGGTCTATTTCCTGACCGTGATCTGCATGCTTGTAAGGGCGTTCTTCCTTCAGCTGCGCTACAATCCGTATTCCTACAACACCATATACTACTCCGGTTTTTCGCTGCTGCTTCTCGTGCTTTTGATAAGGCACGGAAGCCTTGCGTTCAGGTACATAGGACAGCCCTCCATGGCCGGAATGTCGTCCATGCTCTTCTTCCTGCAGGAATTCGCAACACATTTCATATTCATCACGATCCCGTTCATCCTTATATTCTCGATAGTGCTGTTCGTTTCGAACATCTCTCTTATAAGGCACGAGGGGCGCCGTCTGGTAAACGTTCTGGGCATAGTTTTAGCGTTCCTTCTTGTGGGCGGACTGGTGTTAATGATCGTCATAGGCAATGCCTCGGGTTCCGAGACGGAGGTAATGATCCACGACATCCTGGCGGGCACAGTCAATATCATCTATCTGTACTTCGAGTGCATGATAATAGGTGTAATCATCGCTTCTGCGATAGTGGTGCATTACGAGCCCGAAAAGGACAAGGACTACATTATTATTCTGGGCTGCGGCATAAGGAAGGACGGTACGCCCACGCCGCTCTTAAAAGGCAGGGTGGACAGAGCGCTCAGGTTCCGCGAGCAGCAGCTTAAGGAGACAGGAAAGGACCTCTGCTTCGTGGTATCCGGAGGACAGGGGCCTAACGAAGTAATCTCCGAGGCGGAGTGCATGAAGAACTACCTGATCAGCCAGGGCATCCCGGAGGAGCGCATAATAACAGAGGATAAATCCACCACCACGGCGGATAACATGAGCTTTTCCAAGGAGAAGATCGCTCAGGCGGGCGGACTTAACGGCAAGATAGCATATGCCACTACCAACTACCATGTATTCCGCGGAGGGCTTAAGGCTAGGCGTGTAAAGATGCGCGCGGTAGGCATGGGCGCAAAGACCAAGTGGTATTTCTGGCCTAACGCTGCGGTGCGCGAGTTCGTGGGTCTTCTTACGGAGCACAGACTTAAACAGGGTCTTATACTGGGCGGTCTGATAGTTCTTCACATAGTGCTTACGATATTGGCATTTAAACTCAGGATCTGATATTTATTTGTCCCGGCGCCCCGGCCGTTCTCCTTGCTTTTAATACCCTTAATCATATATAATAAATATACGCTAATGGGTATTAACTAAAAGGGCAAGGTTCTGCCGGTCCTTTGGAAAGGAGGTCTGTATGACCTCTGATCAGATCCTGACGGAACAGAAAAATAAGAATAAAACAAGCCTTACCATCACAGTGGTGCTTTTAGCAGCAGGGTTAGTTCTGCTGTTTGCAAAGCAATGGATCGGGGGGCTTTTTATTGTGGCCGGAGCCGTTCTCGGCGCCGGACTTTTAAGCAGGACCAAGGACATAAAAGCTCAGCTGGAGAAAGCCGGCGGTGAGGCAGGGCTCTGCGATCAGCTTTCGGCGGAGCAGACCGTGGTCTTCGACAAGCTGGACGCTGTCCTTACCCCGGAGCTGGCTGTCGTTTACAGGCCGTTCTTTAAAGTCCATGTGCTTAAGGACATGGCAAAGTTCGAGGTAGGCATAGGCCCGGAAGGCGTTCAGAAGGCATTGTTCCTTACCGCGCCGGACGGCACCCGCAACAAGATAGCGCAGGTGCAGAAAGGCGACGGCAGACAGGAAGATTTCGACGCGCTGTACGAGATGGTCCGCGGATATTTTGCGGACCGCGCAGCCGGCAGCGCCGCATAACACAGTTATCAATAAAATAATATATTAATCTAATCGAAAGGAGCACATATCATGAAAGTTGGATTTATAGGGCTTGGTCTTATGGGCCGCCCCATGGCAAAGCACCTTGTAAAGGCGGGTCTGGACGTTCTGGTGTCCGACCTTAACCCCGCACCGGTAGCCGAACTCGTAGCCGACGGCGCAAAGAGTGCCAGCTATCAGGAGATAGGCGAGAGCTGCGGAGTAATAATGACCATACTTCCCACCGCGGGCATAGTTCAGGACGTTCTGTTCGGAGAAGGCGGAGTGGCAAGCTTCGTTAAGCCCGGGACCATAGTGATAGACCACAGCTCGGTAACGCCTGGCGAATCCCGCCAGTGCTACGACGGTCTTAAGAAGGTGGGCGCGGACTTCCTGGACGCTCCCGTTTCCGGCGGAGAGCCCGGAGCCATAGCCGGCAAGCTGGCCATAATGGTAGGCGGCGATGAGGACGTGTTCGAGAGGGCCAAGCAGTACATGGAGCCCTACGCGGCGTCCATACTCCTTACCGGAGGCTGCGGAAGCGGCAGCGTCACCAAACTGGCCAACCAGATAATAGTAAACAACAACATAGCGATAGTATCCGAGGCTCTGGTATTCGCGGCCAAGGCCGGCGCGGATCCCGAAAAGGTCTACAAGGCCATAAGGAGCGGACTTGCAGGCTCCGCGGTCCTGGATGCCAAGGCTCCCATGATGTACAACCGCAACTTCGTGCCCGGCGGCACCATAAAGGTGAACCACAAGGACATCACCAACGTGGTAAAGACGGCTCATGCCATAGACGCGCCCATCCCGTACACCGCCCAGCTCTACGAGATAATGCAGACGCTTAAGGTCCACGGCCACATGGGCGACGACCACTCCGGCATAGTCCAGTATTTCGAAGCGCTTGCAGACGTTAAGGTAGAAAAGAAGGAGAAATAGAATGGCTATCAGTGCAAAGGTGCTGGAAAGCTTTAAGCCCATAGACGTTGCCGCAGTGGATAAACTGCTGGCCGAGGAGATAAGGCTCAACAACAAGAAGATAGTAGTCCTGGACGATGACCCCACCGGAGTACAGACCGTCCACGACATAACCGTATACACGGACTGGAACAAGGAGAGCATACTGCAGGGATTCCAGGAAAAGAACGACCTGTTCTATGTGCTCACCAACTCCAGAGGCTTTACCGCCGAGGAGACCACCAAGGCTCACAAGGAGATAGCCGCGGTAGTGGACGAGGTGGCAAAGGAGACCGGCCGCGAGTACATCTTCATAAGCCGCAGCGACAGCACTCTCCGCGGACATTATCCGCTGGAGACCAGGCTTTTGGGCGAAGCTTACGAAAAGAACACAGGCAAGAAGATAGACGGCGAAGTGCTCTGCCCCTTCTTTAAGGAAGGCGGACGCTTTACCATAGACAACGTACACTACGTTAAGTACGGCGACGAGCTGGTCCCCGCAAACGAGACCGAGTTCGCAAAGGACAGGACCTTCGGCTACACCGCCGCCACCATGCCCGGCTACATAGAAGAAAAGACCGGCGGAGAGTTCAAGGCGGACAGCGTTACCTGCATCTCGCTTACGGACATCCACAATATGGACTACGACAAGATCCAGGCCCAGCTGATGGCTGTAAAGGACTTCAACAAGATAATCGTAAACGCCGTGGATTACGCGGACGTTAAGGTGTTCTGCGTGGCTCTGTACAGGGCAATGCGCGCGGGCAAGGTGTTCATGTTCCGCACCGCTGCCGCCATCGTAAAGGTGATGGGCGGCGTAACGGATCAGCCCCTGCTTACCAGAAAAGAGATGGTAACAGCCGAGACCGAAAACGGCGGCGTTATAGTGGTAGGTTCCCACACCGACAAGACCACCAAGCAGCTGGAGTGCCTTAAGAGCCTTAAGGAAGTTGAGTTCATAGAGCTCGACGCTACGCTTGTAAGGGACGAGAAGGCCTTTGCCGCGGAAGTGGACAGGTGCCTTGCTCTGGAGAACAAGTGCATAGCTTCCGGCCGCACCGTCTGCTGCTACACCACAAGAGCGCTCATAACCGCGGACACCGGTAACAAGGAAGACGAGCTGAGGCTGTCCGTAAGGATCTCCGACGCAGTGCAGTCCCTTGTAGGAAGGCTCTCCGTAACACCCAGCTTCGTAATTGCCAAGGGCGGAATAACCTCCAGCGACGTAGGGACCAAGGCCCTTAAAGTTACCAAGGCCAACGTTCTGGGACAGATCCGTCCGGGCATCCCCGTGTGGCAGACCGGAGAGAACAGCAGATTCCCCGGCATTCCGTACGTCATCTTCCCGGGCAACGTAGGCGACGTGGAGACGCTTAAAGAGGCAGTAGAGATACTGCTGGCAAAGTAGAACGCCCGGCGGAAATACCGGCCGGTCTTCGGTTGCACATAGAAAGGCTGAACGATGTCTCAATGTGTAGTAATAGCGGATGACCTTACCGGCGGCAACGCCACGGGGGTCCTCCTGCGCAAGATGAATTATCAGGCGAATACGGTCCTTAACCTCTTGGCTGTCGATCCGCACATGCTGGCGGCCTGCGACTGCGTAATCTATCCCACGGACTCCAGAGGTCTGTCGGCGGAGCTTGCCTACGCAAAAGTCCGCGAGGCCTGCGAAAAGTTTGCGGGAGACGACGTTAAAGTATGGTCGCACCGCATAGACAGCACGCTGCGCGGAAACCTAGGCAGCGAGACGGACGCCATGCTGGACTTCCTGGGAGAAAGCTACGTTGCGATAGCAGCGCCTTGCTTCCCGGCTACCGGACGCGTGGTCTGCGGAGGTTACATGCTTGTGGAGGGCACGCCCCTGCACAAGACCAGCATAGCCATAGATCCAAAATCTCCGGTAAAGACTTCCGACGTTGCGGAGCTGTTCAGGGCGCAGAGCAAGTACGGAGTAGGCTCCATCCAGATGAACGAACTGATGCACGGCAAGCACTATCTTGCGGACCGCATCAGAGAGATGGCCCAGGCCGGAGACCGCACCATAGTCCTGGACTGCGTAACACAGGAAGATCTGGACCTTATTGCGGACGCCTGCATAACCAGCAAACTTAACATCATAGCCGTAGACCCCGGCGTGTTCACCTCCACGCTGGCAAGAAAGCTTATCACTCCTTCCGCAAAGAGGGAGAAGAGCAAGATCCTTGCCGTGGTGGGCACGGTACATCCCAACGCGAAGGTCCAGATGGAGCACCTGTGGCTGTCCCAGCGCACGTATAATGTCTTTGTGGAGACCAAAAAGCTGCTGGAAAGCAGCGAGGCCCGCGAGGCGGAGATCGCAAGGGTAACAGCGGAGATCCTGGAGAACTGCGACCGCAACCAGATATCCACTGTCACCGGCGACGGCATATACCCGGACAACCGCATAGACTTTAAGCCGTACATGGAAAAAAGCGGCTTAAGCCTTAACGAAGTCTCGGAGATCATAAACAGGTCCTTTGCGGAGATAACGATGAGGATCTTTTCCGCTGAGCCTACTTTCAGGGCAATGTACACCAGCGGCGGCGATATAACCGTGGCGGTGTGCGAACGCTTCGGGACCGCGGGTCTGCGTCTTCTGGACGAAGTCCTTCCGCTGGCTGCCTACGGCACGTTCCTGGAAGGCCCCTTCGACGGCGTACATATCATAACCAAGGGCGGAAGCCAGGGTGACGCAACAGCCATAAACCAGTGCATAACGTATCTTAAGGAAAAACTATTCATATAAATGCTGTAAAAGGCAGAAAGGGAACAAAATGTCAAAACCTCTCATAGCAGTAACTCTGGGCGATCCGGCAGGAATAGGTCCGGAGATAGTCGCTAAATCCATAGCTGATAAGGATCTCTTTGCAGAAGCCAACTGCATAGTGATCGGCGAGCGCCAGATAATGGAGAACGCAATTAAGATCACCAAAGAGGATCTTAAGGTGAACGTTGTGGAAGATCCCGCCGACGGCGACTACCGCGAAGGCGTGCTCAACCTGATCGATCTTAAGAACATAGATATGGATAAGTTCGAGTTCGGCAAGGTAAGCGCCATGTGCGGAAAGGCGGCCTTCGAGTACATAAAGAAGAGCATAGAACTTACGCTTGCGGGCAAGGCGGACGCCGTAGCCACCACACCTATCAACAAGGAATCGCTCCATGCGGCTGAGATCAACTACATAGGCCAC
>JAILDA010000052.1 GCA_024689865.1 Clostridia bacterium
CCTTTCTGCGGGGTCCTCTCCGGGGTCCTCCGCCAGATACATATCCATAATATTGTAACAAAGAACCGCGGGTTTCTCTATAGAAAAATGCGAAAAGATTAACATTTTTACTTGTCACATCATACAAATCATTTATAATCTAAAGTTGGAAGATTTTATTCATTATGCAAATCCCCGGGCATGCTGCACGGAAAGGAATGAACACCATGAAAACATCCAGAAAGATACTCTGCATTCTGCTGGCCATGATACTGGCGCTGGCGGGTCCGGCTGCGGTATTCGCTGAAGGCGGCAACGAGCCATCCCCTTCTGATGGGTCAGGAGGAGCCTCAGATTTCCCGGCATCAGACAGCCAGATGATAGAGAATACCACGGATTCCTCCAGGCTTCTCACACGGGAGGATGTCCCGGAGGAAGCGAAGATCTCGAATCTGTCTGACGTCTACGGAGTTACCGAAAACGATAAAGCGGAAGTCCTGGAGTCGCTGATCTCGGACGACGCGCTGGACGATTTTACGGCAGCGATAAACCATGCGGACGGCTTCCGGCCTGTAAGCGATCAGGACGCCGCTCTTACTCTGGGAAAAGTTGAGACGTTCCTGATGAACGGCGGACTCGGCGCCTACCTTAACAGCGGAAACCTGCTTATGGGATCGGAGATAGGGCTTACCAGCAACAAGACTCACAAGGTAAAGATCCTCGGCGCGGACACTAACGCAAGCGGCTGGGTCTTCGTTGTGGACAAGGACGCCATAAGCTGGTGGATAAAGGATGAAGACGGCATGGGCATCGAAGGTGCCCTGGTCACCATCTCCTACCTTAACGATAACGGGCAGCGCATAACAAAAAGCACCCCTACGACCGGCGGGAACACCCCCGGCATTGCGGTGTTCGACGATCTCCCGGATGATTTCTTCGGCATAGTAGACGTACAGGCACCGGGCTACCGCTCCGTCTCCATACTGGACAAGGAGATGCAGAAGGGCGAGTACTACCCCCTTGTCATGGAACCGACTAAAGAAAACGATCTTTACGTTCGCGGCGTGGATCTTTCCGGAAAGGACATGGTAAACGAGGAGACCACGCTGTCGCTTATGGCTATTGACACCGGCGATCTTACGCTTAAGGTACTGGTCACCAAGTCGGGAAACTCGCAGTTCCCCTCCACCATAGAGATAAAGTCCGACAACAGAGGCAAGACCGTCCTTCAGATAGACCAGACCTCCACCTACGACTTCGACTCCAATACCAGAGTATACTACGCAGCCAAAAGATGGGTGGAGCAGGACGCCGGGCTGTTTAAGGATGCCGACATGGTAAGCATCGGCTTCGGCAGCGAAACATTTGCACTGGATCACGTAACCGTTGAGAATGCAGTATGTGTACCCGGCAGCGGAGAGACCAACGTTCCGCTCACCCAGAAGTCCCTTAACGGGAGGACGGAAGACAGGCTGGGAGGCGGAGGCTGGCTGAACCAGGGCCTGCAGATATTCATGATACCTGTTCAGTTCGGAATGTTCCCGGACGGCACATACATGCTGATGGCATCCTACGACATAACCCGTCTGGATCCAAACACGCAGTATAAGTTCAGCTCACTCTTCCAGAAATCCTGGAACCCGAAGGCTTACTCCAACATTAAGAACCCGCTGGAAGTATTCCAGAAGAGCTTTTGGGAAAATACGGAAAAGGTTAAGAAGGGACAGGCCATACTGGACTCTCCCAAAAAGATAAAGGCTGTAGCCAACCCTACCTACGACTTTTCGCTCAGCTTTTCGTTGTTCCTTAGATCCTGCTACAACAAGGAGACCGACGACAGCTACGGCAGCGGCGGCATACTGTTTTCCGGCGGCCTTACCGCAGGCCTTACGGAATACTTCCTTATTACCGCAGGCCCGGTCGTGATACCTCTTTACGTAGGCTTTGAAGGGCACATGAACATAAATACTACACTGGCGGTAAACTTCCTTATGGACAGGGCACCCACAGGGCACGATCAGGATGCGGCGTGGAAATATACCACAGACGACGGCTGGGACATAAATGCCAGAATAGAAGTTATAGCGGGATTCTCCGTGTTCGGGGGAGTAGGCGTTAAAGGAGCGCTGGGCGCAGCAGCCGTGGGCTACGTGGACTTCGACATAGCAACGGTGCTGGACAAGGGTCAGGCCCACTTGCTTACAAAGGATCCTCACAGCTTCATAGACGTGCTGTACGGATTAAGGATAGAGTATTACCTGCTGTTCTACAGCGGAACCATTAAGATAGACGCATTGCAGGACGCAAAGCGTCTGGATGACAGCGAATGGACATCCGAGCAGATAGCGGAGGCGCTTTTCGAGAACCTGGAATTCTCCCCTGTTCCTCTGGAAGAGTGTGCGGAGGATCTTACCCTTATGCCTTTGACAGCTGACGAAGGTCCACGGGACGAATACTATTCGCGCAGCTCAGAGCCGGAAGAGACTCTGGAGGGGCAGTCGCGCATCATTACCGTGGACTCCAGCATAATACCGGATTCCCAGGTGCAGTTTGCTGCCACAAAGGATTACACCGCCCTGTTCCGCCTCGGCTACAACGGCCGCAGAACAGACATCTACTACCAGATACAAAGCCCCAGCACCGGTAACCTTGCGAGCGGCCTGTATAAGGTCTTTCTCCCCGACAACGAGACCAGATCAGTAACAGAGTTTGTTGTAGTTCCCAACAAGACCGACAATTCCAACTATGTATACATAGGCGCCGTTGTGGTGGACGACACCCTTACGGATGAGAACGCCAGGATGCGCAGCACAGACGTCTACGCCATGGTCGTGGATCTGGACAGAGACTACACCATAAGCAGCGTTTTGGCCAGCGATCCTTCCATGAAAGGCAGCTACTTCTACAGCGCGCCCAGACCGGCCGGCCGTGAGAACTACTGTTCTGTAGGCTATGCCGCCACCCGTCTTACCGACGACAATGGCGTGAGCGTGGACGGTCTTAAGGGACTTCTTAAAGCATCTCAGTTGCATACCGATTACTACATTTCCTGGGGCGAGGACGGACATCCCGAGCAGCGCTCCTTTAAAAATCTGGGACGCAACAAGATATACTCCAACGGAGTCATAGCCCCCAACGAGCCCAGCTTCTGGGTGGTGGACGACCTTAAGTCCTCGGATAAGTATCTGCAGGTAAAGGGTTACGGCGCAAACGGTTACTACGAAGAGACTTTAAGATGCAACTTCCGCATAGACATAGAGGGGATGATAGCTCTGGAGGACATCAAGAAAGGCGTTGCCGACTGGGATTCCATAATCACTAACTGGCAGTACCTTAACGGATGCAACTACTTTATAGCAGGCGACAGTGTTTACTGGATGAGCAAGTCCGGCAGCGGCAGCAGCTACGAATGGGTTGTCGAAAAGGTATCGAACGGTTCCGGAGTTCTTGCTGTGGACGACCGCTACGCCATGATAACCAACAACGACCGCTCCGCCGTATACCTTATAGGCGTTGTGGGAGACTACGAGTCCAATTTCGAGACAGGAGTAACGGAAAAAGGCTACAACATAGCCAAGATATACACTATCACAACGGACAGAGACAGCTCCGGCAAGATAAGCTGCAAGCTTCACGGACCGCTGGATCTTAAGTTTGCCAAAGGGTCCGAAGTAAGGTGCTTCGCGGCAGCTTACAACCCGTCCGAGTGCGCGGCCAGCGGCCTTACCATAGCTTACACCACGCAGCCAGCCAACCCGGACAAATACGCGGAAAAGATATGCATGTGGCTTCAGAATGCGGACAGAGGTCTGCTCGTTACCGATGTAAGGATCCCGAATTACCTTATAATAGAGGGACAGCATGCCGTTGAAGTTTTCGTTACGGTAAGGAACTACGGCTACGGCCTGGAAAACTCGCTGCAGTACACCATTCACGACGAGAACGGTGCGCAGCTGTTGATCACGAACGGCACATACGATTACTATCCATCTTCCTGGGTGTTCAGCGGGACCGAACTGTATCCCGGGGACTCGCGCGTGGACCGGATACTTATAAGGCCCGATCCCAACTGGTCAACAAATAAAGAACACGCAATTGTAATAGAAGTGGAAGATCACTATAAATATGACGGCGATCTGGACGAGATCGTAAACACAGCCAGAATGGCCTCGGACAACCTTACGCTTACAGCGGAGAACGTTCTGATAGGAGGAAAACACTTCATAAGCGTAAGCATGGAGAACAACACCCTTGTGGGGGAAAAGACTCCTGTAATCAAGATCGTGATGGACTACGCGCCTGCCCAGGGCACAAAGACCGGCAGCGCAGTGCTGTTTGCCAGCCTTGCCGAAAGCGACACTGCTGTAAGACGCGCTCCGGGTGAGCTGAAGTTCAGCCTGCCCACCGACGAGATGATAGTCAGCTTCGACGAGGACGACGAGGAGCTTACAGGCCAGATCTACCACTTCAACATAGACATGGACAGCGTCTGGGAAGAGGGTCTGGACAACGGCCTGCGAGGCGCGTACGTATCCCTGGTGGATGCAGACGGCGTTCAGCAGTCCAACGAATTGGTATACCTTACGAACCCTGCCGAAAGGCGCCCGGACGCCGTGGTCGGAACCAAGCTGGACGAGAACGGCGATCCTCTTGAAGGAGCTGTATTCGGACTGTTCAGAGAAGGCGAAGACGAGCCCCTCCAGACTGAGACATCCGACGCAGAAGGCATATTCAGCTTCAACATAGCCGAGCCCGGCGAATACATCGTAAAGGAGACCGAGGCTCCGAAAGGATACGCTCTGGATAAGACAAAGTACCCCGTATCCGCCGGCGGCAAGGGCGAGGTCTTCGAGCTGGAGGTGAGCAACAAGCCCGTAACAGGCAGTGTAAAGCTTACTCTGACAGACAAGGATCACCCGGACAAGATGCTGTCCGGAGCGGTGTTCTCGGTGTATGACAAGGACGGCAATAAGGTCTGCGAGCTTAAGGAGACCTCCAAAGGAGTCTATGAGTTCGGTGATCTGCCCTACGGCGAGTACACCATAAAGACTGAAAAGCTGCCTTCGGGATATTACTCCGAAGACAGCAGGAAGTTCTCTATAACCGAGGACGGCGCCGTTATAGAACTGGCCGTTTCCGCGGAAGAGGGAGCTCCCCCGACAGGCGACCATTCTGATATAGCGCTCTACGCTGCTCTGCTGGCAGTCAGCGTCATTGCCATAGTGGTGGTATTCATCGTAAGCCGCAAAAGGAAAAGATAATACAGACCGGGACCTATAGCAGACTTATAAGCTCTTCGACGTTCTTCAGCGTGGCGACGTTCATGCTGGCGTCGAAGAGCTTTTCTATTTGTTCCTCGCTCTTAAGCATGCGGTAGAACCTGAGGCAGCAGAGCATTGAGCTTTTCCGCATCCTTTAGCACATACTTTGTATAGTCCACTATTGGTCTCCTTTCTGCGGGGCCTCTGCAGGGTCCTCCGCCAGAAAATATCTAATTTGTAATTAGATCAAAGAACAAAGGCATTCTCCATATAAAAATGCGACAAGTTTAACACTTTTTCCTTGTCGCATCGTACAAATGCATCCGGAATAAAGGACCGGATCATCCGTTTTCAGATGAACCGGTCCTTTAAGCTTATATTAATTGAAGGAGGTCCGATAGATACTAAATTTGCATGTTTCCCGTAATGTACTCGTAAGCATCCCTGAGAGCCGTTCTGTGAGGCGGATGGTCCAGGGCGTCGTATGCGTCTTCGAACGTCATCCACTCCAGACTCTTAATTTCCTTTTCCTGTGGTACAAGGTCTTCCGACAGCGGTACTGCTGCAAAAAACACCACTTCCTTATCTTCGCCCTTTTTCGTTAAGTAGTGGACAGTTTTCCTGAATCCGCTGTCTATCTTTACATCCAGATTGGTCTCTTCTTTTATCTCCCTGGCTGCAGTCTCAAGTTCGGTCTCGCTGCCCTCCACA
>JAILDA010000072.1 GCA_024689865.1 Clostridia bacterium
AACGTCGCGAAGCGCGTAGAGCTTCTTGTCCGCCGGGGCGAAATCTCCGCTCTGACCTATCATGGAAACGCCTACCTTGCGCACCACGTCCTCGAACTCCTCCGAGGAAAGATCTGTGCGGTAGCCTTCTATGGCTTCCAGCTTGTCCACGGTGCCGCCGGTGTGACCCAGTCCCCTGCCGGAGATCTTGGCCACCTTTATTCCGCAGCTTGCCGCAATGGGAGCCACGACCATGCTGGTCTTGTCGCCCACGCCGCCGGTGGAGTGCTTATCCACCCTCAGTCCGCCGAAATCCATGTTGAGCGTATCTCCGGAATCCCTTATAGCTAAGGTAAGGGCGGTGGTCTCGTCCGCGTCCATACCCTTGTAGAATATGGCCATGCAAAGAGCCGCCGCCTGGTAATCCGGAATGTCGCCGGCAGTGTAGCCCTCCACGAAGGACTTTATCTCCTCCGCGGAGAGCTTTCCGCCGTCTCTTTTGGTTTTTATTATGTCGTACATGCGCATGGCGCGTACCTACCTCTGTCCCTTGTCGTAAGGAATGCCTTCGGCCTTGGGCGCCCTGGAATTCTTGGACGTGAAGGCCAGAACTATCAGAGTTACTATGTACGGCAGCATCCTGTAGAGGTGCGGGGACAGGCCCAGCTCCTTAAGCAGGAATATGCCGTCGCCGTTTATGTCTATGGACGAATAGCCCGCAGCCAGGCACTTGAAGAATCCGAACAGCATCGCCGCTCCGGCTATGGAAAGAGGCTTCCAGTTACCGAAGATCATTACCGCCAATGCCAGGAATCCGAAGCCTGCAACGTCGCCGTTGGACGAGCAGTTGGCCGTGGTGAGCGCGTACACGAAGCCGCCCATGCCGGCAAGCGCGCCGGATATCGTGGTGCCTGCGTAGCGCATCTTCTTAACGTTTATTCCCAGGGAGTCCGCAGCGTGCGGATTCTCGCCGCAGGAACGCACCCTGAGGCCGAACCTGGTCTTATACAGGATGATCGCCAGGATCACGAACAGCAGTATGCATATGTAGTTGGTTATGTAGGTCTTGTGCACGAAGGTATCGCCCAGGAAACCCATGCTCTCCTTGGCACCGTAGCCGAACATGCTTTTTTTAATCATGAACCATTCCGCGGCGTCGCCCTTGGCAAGGAACAGTGTGTTCTGACCTTCCAGCATCCTGATGAGAAACAGTACTATGGCCGGTGCCAGCAGGTTGATGGCCGTACCGCCTATAGTTTGGTTGGCTCTAAGGTTTATCGACGCGAACGACAGCAGCAGCGACAGTATTGCCCCCAGTATCGCGGCCACTACCATGGCCAGGATTATTATCAGCTGGAGCGTCGCGTACTTGTCCTCGCGGTATGCCGCAAACACCCACTCGGTATCCTGCATGGTATTAACGAAAAGCACTCCGCAGAAAGCTCCGAAGATCATCATACCTTCCAGAGCCAGGTTTATGATACCGCTCCTTTCGGCGAAGACGCCGGCCAGAGCCACTATCATTAGAGGGATCGCATATAAAAGTGTCTGCTGGATAAGGAAACTCATTTGCCGCCCTCCTTTCTCCTGCGCACACGCCTTGAAATTACCTGCTTAATAAGCAGCGAGAACGCGCTCAGGTATACGATGACCGCTATTATTACGTCTGTAATGAACTCGTTGTAAGCCGTAAGGCTGGCTATCTGAAGGCCTATGATGTTCAGCATGGACATGAACAGCGCCGTAAAGATGACGCCTATCGGGTTGGTGAGCGCCAGCATGGCTACCGGTATGCCGTTGAAGCCTATGGCAGGCAGTGACTGGTAGGTGGACCAGAACAGCTCCGTGTTTCCGGACAGGTAGTACAGAGCAGCGCCTGCCGCGGAAAGAGCGCCCGCTATGGCCATGGACAGGACTATGTCCCTCTTGTCCTTAAGCCCGGCGTATTTTGCGGCGTCCCTGTTGGAACCGCAGGCTCTCAGCTCGTAGCCGAAGGTGGTCTTGGTCATCAGGATGTAGATCCCTATGGCTATCAGTATCGCTATTATTATGCCGCCGTTTATCTGGGAACCCGGGAATATCTTATCCAGACCCAGCTTGGTGGTGGCAACGTTGTTGAACGAAGTCTTGTAGATGTAGCCGCTCTTGGTGCTCTCAGTTACGTTCTTGAACTTGGAAATATCGAAGAGCCAGGTGACTATGTTGGCAGCTATCCAGTTGGTCATTATGCAGGCGATAACTTCGTTGGTGTTGAGCAGCGCCTTGAAAATGCCCGGGATGGCGCCCCAGACGGCTCCGGCTATCATGGCTCCCAGGAAGGCCAGTATCCAGATTATGACCGGATGCACCTTGTCGGAGGGTATGCCCAGAGCTATCATCAGGGAGGTCATGGCACCCATAAGGTACTGCCCCGGAGCGCCTATGTTGAACAGACCGGTCTTGTAGGCGAAGGCTACGGAAAGGCCTGTCATTATAAGCGGCGTTGCGCGGAACAGCATGTTGCCGAAATTGATGGAGTTGAAACCCCAGGACAGCGCGCCGGAAGCGTCGCGGCCTGTAGAGAACAGTCCGCCTATTACAAGACGCATGCCTTCCCAGACGGTCTTCATGGACAGGTTCTTGTCCAGAACGCCGACGATGAGTATCAGCAGCATTCCGAACAGGAGTCCTATTATTATGGACACCACGGAGGACAGCACGGACTGGAAGCCGTTGCTCTCAAGCAGTCTGGGTTCGTTGTTCTTTCTGCTCATACCGCGGCCTCCTTTCTGTCCATCCTCTTGGCGCCGGACATGTACAGTCCCAGCTCCTGCGCGTTAGTTTCTTCCGGATAGAGCTCGCCTACGATCTCGCCCTCGTACATTACGAGTATGCGGTCCGAAAGGCTGAGAACTTCGTCCAGTTCCAGGGACACGAGCATTATCGCCCTTCCTTCGTCGCGCTCTTCAACAAGCTGAGCGTGAATGAACTCTATGGCGCCTACGTCCAGACCTCTGGTGGGCTGGACGGCCATTACCAGTTCCTTGTTCCTGTCCAGTTCTCTGGCGATTATGGCCTTCTGCTGGTTCCCTCCGGACATGGCTCTTGCCATGGTATCCGGACCCTGGCCGGAACGTACGTCGAACTTATCGATCAGCTTTTCGGCGTACTGCCTTACCATGGGCTTGTCGATGAATCCGTTGTGCTGGAACTGCTTTTCCTTAAAGCGCTGCAGCACCATGTTGTCCGCAAGCGAGAAGTCCAGGATAAGTCCGTGCTTGTGACGGTCCTCCGGGATGTGGCTCATGTTCTTTGAGCGCGCCTTGATGCTCGCGTGCGATATGTCTTCTCCGCACAGCGTGACCTTTCCGCCGGTGGTCTTGCCCAGGCCGGTTATGGCTCCTACCAGCTCCGTCTGACCGTTGCCGTCTATTCCGGCTATGCAGAGGATCTCGCCGGAGCGCACTTCGAAGCTTACGTCGTGCACTGCGTTCTTGTTCTTGTGCACTCTGGACGGGGCGGAAAGGTGTTCGACTTTAAGCACCGGAGCGCCGGGCTTTGCCTTATCTTTCTTTACCTGCAGCTGTACGGGACGGCCGACCATCATGTTGGAGAGCTCCTGAGCGGTGGTCCCGGCAGTCTCTATGGTGCCTATGCCTTTACCTTTGCGCAGTACCGTTACGCGGTCCGCCACAGCCATTATCTCGTTGAGTTTATGAGAAATAAAGAGTATCGATTTGCCTTCTTTAGCAAACTCTTTCATTGTTGCCATAAGTTCGTCGATCTCCTGCGGCGTAAGTACCGCGGTAGGC
>JAILDA010000099.1 GCA_024689865.1 Clostridia bacterium
GATGTTATAGCCTTTGCACAGCCCGTTATCTACTTTGGAAAAGGTGTCGTCCAGGCCGCAGCCGAGGTTAACTACGGCCGCTTTCGGATGGTCCTTCAGATAAGCTTCAGCCTCGCAGCGAAGGTCGTACTGCCGCTGCGCCACCTCGAGCGCCCCGAAAAGACCCGCGGCGGATTCCATCTTCCTGCGCTTTTCCGCAAAATCATAGTCCAGACTGTCGCAGATCCGCTTAGCCGCCGGATCCGAGAACAGATCCGAGAAACGCTCGGAGCACACAAGCCTCCCCAGAAGAGGAATGACCAGCGTTTCCTGAACAGTATTTTTTTCTATGTGGTATTTCATCATATTAGCCCCTTTTCATTTGAACAACGTGCAGATCCAGGCCGCCAGCGCGGACGCGGCGGGGAATATCACTATCAGCTTCAGCAGCTGGCTCTTGATGTTGAATCCGTACTTTCTGCCGGTGTACACGCTCTCCACCTCCGGGTAGTAATGCTGGAAAAAGCGGAACTTACAGAGCAGAAACCAGTCGAAGAAAATCATGTCGTAGGCTTTGTAGATCGTAAGGATCAACGCGAAGCGAAGGAAGAACTGCGCAAAGGAGAAACCACTCCTGAAGCCATCCCATACCGCGGCAGCAAACGCGCCTAAAATCATCAGCGCGCTGAGGATCATCAGCACCCAGCCCATTGTTCTTGCGCCGTAAAACAGTTCCTCGTTTCTGGGCTGTAAGACTTCCCGCGCCTCCTTCGGCGCCGAAGAGAAAAAGCGAGTATCCTGAACGAATGCCACCGCCGAAATCAGCAGGAGCGTGATCGCCCCGCAGCACACGACAGCCAGAAAAACGGTCAAGAGCATCTTATCCTCCTACTTCCTTGCCAGCACAGTGATCCACGGCTTGGACGGATGGTGATCGCTCGTGACTTCCGAAAAACCTGCGGCTTTCAGCTCAGTTTCTATCTCCTCCGCCGTATGGTTCTTCATGCCTTCAATGATCTTCTCATACTTCAGGCTTGCGGGGTCGGTCCCGTCCGACTCGTTGCAGATCATGAAATACCCGCCGGGCTTCAGGACCTTCGCCACCTGCGAAAAGCACCTTTCAAGCCCCGGCCAGAAGTAGACCGTTTCGAAGGCCGTTGCCAAATCGAACGTTTCCGCGGGGAGCCGGAGATCCGACACGTCCCCTTGCTGAATGCTGCAGCGACCGGCGCTGATCATGGCTTTGTTGTATTCCCTTGCTTTTTCCACGGACAGGTCGGAATAGTCTACCGCCGTTACATGCGCCTTCGGATACTTCTTCAGCATCTCCCCTGCGTTCCGTCCGCCTCCGCAGCCCAGATCCACGACGATTTCCGGCGAAAGATCAGGCAGATGCGTAAACCCCCAGTCCGCCAGTTTCGCGTGCCCGGAGTTCATGCCGCTGAGCATCATCTTTCCGAGAAACCCTTGCGGTTTCCGGGTCTGACTGATAAAAGCCTTAAACAATCCCATTTTTGCTTCTCCTTAAAAACCTTTGCTTACGAGCCGCATGTTTCTTCATTCTGCCCGCTTATTCCTCCGGGCCCCTTTGTTAGCCATAGCTAACTGTACCGCTCAATAATTGGTTAGCTTATGCTAACCCAATAATGATTATATTCCCATCGTAACGGATCCGCAAGAGGAAGACATTACTTTTCTGCCGCCGGGGGCCTTCCGCCGGATCAAAAAAACGGACCCTGCGCAGATAATCGCGCGGGGTCCGTTTTTCATACCGTTATTTAATTTCTGCGTAACGTTCTACGCTTTATCTTTCAGTATAAGTTCGTCCAGCGTCTTCTGCTCCATTACTACAAGGAGCTTGCTGTTCTCTTCCAGAGGCTTTCCTGGATCCAGCAGCATCCAGTTGTTGTTTTCGTCCCTTCTGGCTACGACGTTTATGTTGTTCCTTATCCTCAGGTTCAGCTCCGTGAGCGTCTTTCCTACCCACTCCTTAAGGGGTATCATCTCTATCATGCACAGGCTGTTGCCAAGCTGGAAGTAGTCCAGCACCGTCTCGGAAAACAGTATCGTTGCGGAGCGTATGCCGGCGTATTCCTCCGGTATCAGAGCCTTGTTGGCTCCTACCCTCAGAAGTATGGCGGACATCCTTTCCGAGGAGCTCTTGGCAACTATGTACGGCACGCCAAGGTCTTTGGCTACCGCTACCGCAAGTATGCTTGCTTCCAGGTTCTGAGCCATGGCCACCACCACTATGTCCATGTCCTTTAATCCAAGCGATATAAGGGTCTCCTCGTTGGATACGTCCGCGCACACAGCGGCGGAGCAATGGTCCGCTATCTCGTTTACGAGGGTCTCGTCCTTGTCCACGGCAAGAACGTCGGCACCCATCTCGTTAAGGGTGCGCACCAGGCTGGTCCCGTACTTTCCCAGTCCAAGTACTGCAATAGATTTTGCCATCAGAATCTCCTTTATCCTATGTAGAAATTACCGTCCGCATACTGCATTTCCGGTTCCGCGGCGCTTTTCCCTCTTGCCAGGAACATGGCCATGGATATGGGCCCTATGCGTCCCAGATACATGGCAAGGGTAACTATAAGTTTCCCGGCCACATTAAGCGTAGTTGTAACACCTCTTGTAAGCCCCACCGTAGCGCAGGCGCTCATTATCTCGAACAGCCCGTCCTTTATGTCTACGGGGTTGGTAGCTATAAGAAGAAGCGTAAGGACTATTACGGTTATGGCGCTGACCTCTACTATTACCGAGGCTTTCTTCATCTGCGCGCCGCTTATGCTGCGGTTGAAGACCTTTACCTTGCTCTTTCCTCTTATGTAAGAGCTGATGTTGAGCAGGTACAGGTAGAAGGTGGTGGTCTTTACGCCTCCCGCCGTGCCTATGGGCGAGCCCCCTATGAACATCAGGAGATACGCTGCCACGCAGGTAATGTCCGTAATGCCTTTTTGCGCAAAGGTGGCAAAGCCTGCCGTGCGGAAGGTGACGGACTCGAACAGGCTGTTAAGGATCTTCATGGGAAGCGACATGCTGCCTATGGTGTCCGGATTGTTTCTCTCCGCCAGGAATACCAGCAAAGCTCCGGCAATGATCAGAGTAAGGGTTATGGAAAGCACCAGCTTGGCGTGCTCCGAAAGGCGCTTTATAATCTGCCCCGGGGAGAAAGATCTCTTAATTCCGAAAGCCGTTTTCTTTGAAAGGTCCATCCAGACCACATATCCTATGCCGCCTGATATTATCAGCAGCATCGTAACTATAAGCACCAGAGGCTGCGTGCGGAAGGGCGTAAGGCTGTCCGGGCCGATTATGTCCAGTCCGGCGTTGCAGAACGCAGACACGGAGTTGAATACGGACACCCATATGCCGTGCCGCGCTCCGAAAGCAGGTACGAAAGCGATCATGTAGAGCAGCGCTCCTATGATCTCAACTATAAGCGTTCCGCGAACTATGCGGGACAGGAATCCCAGAAGCCCGGAGATGCTGTCCAGATTCAGAGCGTCGCGCAGGGCAAGTCTGGAGCTTAGCGAGAACCTCTTGCGGGCCAGCATCATCAACGTTGCGACGACTGTTATTACGCCCAGACCGCCTATCTGGATAAGGACAAGTATTACCGCCTGCCCGAAGACGCTCCAGTAAAGATAAGTGTCCACTACCACAAGTCCCGTTACGCACACGGATGTGGCAGAGGTAAACAGGGCATCCTCTATGGGCGTCCAGTTTCCGGAGGCGGAAGAAACAGGCAGCGCTAAAAGAACGGTTCCTATAAGGATAGCCGCAAGAAAGCTGAGCGGTATAAGGTATATCGACGACAGCCTGAACTTTTTCATTACCGGTACTCTATTCAGGAATGATAAATAACTATTTGTATATTATACCATAAAACACATGCTTCTTGTCTCGGTTTTACTTATTAACGCTTTTGATCTGACAGCCGCCCGGACCTTTTATTCTTGCATAAAAAATGATAAAATGATATTTGATGAAGATTGCGGTTTTTTGCAATCAATGCTATCCGACATGGTAATCCGAACACATGAATACTGAAAACATATTAACTCTTTTAGGCGGCGTGGCGATGTTCCTCTTCGGAATGTCCGTCATGGGAGACTCTCTTAAGAAAGTAGCCGGAAGCCGCATGGAAATGATACTGTACAAGCTCTCCGGCAACACGCTTAAAGGCGTCCTTCTGGGCACGGTGGTAACTGCCGTCATCCAGTCCTCTTCCGCCACTTCTGTAATGGTCGTAGGCTTTGTAAACTCCGGGATGATGAAGGTCCGCCAGGCCATAGGCATAATACTCGGCGCCATACTCGGCACCAGTGTCACCGGCTGGGTGCTCTGCCTTAACAGCTTAAGCGGCAGCGGGTCCAAAGTGGCGTCTGTCCTTAATACCGCGGTCCTTACAGGCATAATGGCTCTTGCAGGCATAATCATGTGGATGTTCGTAAAGAACAGGACCCACAAAAACCTGGGCGGCATACTTCTGGGATTCTCCGTTCTGATGTACGGCATGAGCATGATGTCCGGAGCCATCTCTCCTCTCAGGACCAACGAAGCATTCATTAAATTCCTTACAAGCTTCTCCAACCCCGTGGTGGGCATTCTGGCCGGTATCGTTGTTACCGCGGTGATCCAGAGCGCAAGCGCTGCCGTAGGTATACTTCAGGCTCTGGCCGTTACGGGCGCCATCACTTTCGACATAGCGTTCCCCATGCTGATGGGTATAGGAATAGGAGCTTCTCTTCCGGTAATACTCAGCTCCATAGGAGCCGACGCCAACGGAAAACGAACTGCTTTCACCTACCTTTTCATAGACGTTATCGGAGCCGTCCTCTGCGGCGCGATCTTCTACGGACTTAATGCTGCGTTTGGATTCGGGATCATGGGGAAGACCATGACCATGGTGCTGATAGCGCTTGTAAACTCCCTCTACAGACTTGCAGTCGTGATACTTCTTGCGCCTTTTACCGGCCTGATGGAAAAGCTGGTATGCAGGATCTTCCCGGAAAGCAAGGACGCCGCCGCGGAAAGAGCGGACATGGACAGGCTGGAGACCAGATTCCTGGACCACCCGGCCCTCTCGATAGAACAGAGCCGCATGGTAATAGATTCCATGGCGGAAAAAGCTCTGGAAAGCGTAAAGAGCGCCGTGTACGCCAGACAGACAGGAGACAAGACGCAGCTGAAGCGCGTAATGGACCTGGAGGCAGTGCTGGACAGGTACGAAGACAAGCTGGGCGCTTATCTTTCGAAGGTCACCAGCCACAACCTTACCGACGCTCAGTCCCTGGAGGTAAGCAAATATCTGCGCGCGCTCTCGGACTTCGAGAGGATGTCCGACCACGCAAGAAACGTCGGAGAAGCTATCCAGGAAATAGAGGAAAAGAAGATAGAGTTTTCCGGGGATGCAAAGAAGGAGCTCCTGGTGCTGGAGGCCGCCATTACCGAGATAACCGGACTTGCCATAAACGCGTTCATAAGCGGAGATACCGCCGCCGCGCTTAAGGTGGATCCGCTGGAGGAAGTCGTGGACTTCCTTTGCGACGAGCTTAAAAAACACCACATAGACAGAGTCAGCAGGCAGGAATGCACGCTCGAGAACGGCTTCGTATTCAACGACCTGCTTACGGATTACGAAAGGATAGCGGACCACTGCGACAACATCGCCATGGACGTAATAGAATCCGGCTCCAGCGAGATATCCGCCCACGAGTACCACAAGAGGGTCGAATACAGAAAGGACGATGCGTTCCGGACCAGCTTCAGGGAGTATCAGAAAAAGTACTCCGTGTAGCCATTGAAACGCATGATAATATTCGTAAACTGACATGGACCTTGCATTAAGGAAAGACGCGGACAGGATAATAAAGGAGAGCATTGCGGCGGTGCTGCCGGACGAAGCTGTAAAAAAGGCGCTTCGCAGTTACAGGCCCCGCGGCGGAAAGACTGTTCTTGTTGCTGCGGGAAAAGCAGCCTGGCAGATGGCGAACGCCGCAGCTGATGTTCTTGGACGCGTTGACAAAGGCATAGTCATAACCAAATACGGCCATGTGATGGGCAGCATCCCCGGCGTGGAATGCTTCGAGGCCGGGCATCCTGTTCCGGATGAGAACGGCTTTGCGGCGACCCGCAGAGCGCTGGAAATGACTGCGGATCTGACCGCGGAAGATACGGTGATATTCCTTCTTTCCGGAGGAGCGAGTGCTCTGTTTGAGCTTCCTAAGATAAGCGGTTCGGAGCTTAAGGACATAACCACGCAGCTTCTTGCGAAAGGCGCGGACATAACGGAGATCAACACCGTCAGAAAGCGCCTGAGCAATGTTAAGGGCGGCCGTTTTGCCCTTGCGTGCGCGCCGGCAAAGGTCTTCAGCGTGGTTCTGAGCGATGTTCCTGGAGATTCCCCGGACATGATTGCAAGCGGCCCCGCCTGTCCGGACAGCAGCACCTGCGAGGAAGCGGAAGCCGCAGCGGAAAAGTACGCTCTTAAGATGTCCCCGCAGGCAAGAGCACTGCTTAAAGAAGAGACTCCCAAAGAATTAACTAATGTCGAGACTCATGTAACCGGGTCTGTCAGCGAGCTTTGCAGGGCGGCAGCAGCTGCCGCGGAAAAGCTGGGATACGAGCCGGTAGTGCTTACGGACCGCCTGTGCTGCGAAGCAAGAGAAGCGGGCGCTTCCCTTGCAGACACCCTTAAGAGCCATGCGGAAAGCTCCAGGTCTTTGGCCTTCATAGCGGGCGGCGAGACGGTAGTTCACGTTACAGGAAACGGCAAAGGCGGGCGGAATCAGGAGCTTGCCCTAGCGGCGGCCCCCGTCATAGCAGGGATCAACGGTGCGGCGGTCTTTTCCGTAGGAAGCGACGGCACGGATGGTCCCACGGACGCAGCCGGCGGCTACGTGGACTACGAAAGCTGCAAAGCGCTGGAGACTCTGGGGAACCAGGTATCCGACGTGCTGCAAAACAACGACGCCTACAACGCACTTAAGGCAGTAGACGGCCTGGTATTCACCGGTCCCACCGGCACTAACGTAAACGACGTTGCGGTGGCTCTGCTGCGCAGAAATTGATACCGTTTCCATCGCTCCGCTACCTGAAGTTGCGCAAACGCAAACACAGGTTTGTTGAAACAGTACCGCTGTTCTAGTACACTAAAGCTGAAGGAGGGCGAAACAAATGAGTTTTGCAGACAAACTTCAAGCCGAACGCAGAAAAAACGGCCTGACTCAGGAAGATCTGGCGGAGGCGCTGGGTGTAAGCAGGCAGGCGGTTTCCAAATGGGAACAGGGCGAAGGCTGGCCGGAGGCAGAAAAGCTCCTGGCTCTTGCGGACAGGTTCGGTGTATCGCTGGACTACCTGATGAATCGTGTATCACAAGATAAGGCCCCTGCCGGAAATGCCGCAGACGAGTCTTCGGCCGGAATTCCCGCGGATCCCCCATCGCCGGAGATATTATCCTATGTTCCGAAGCAGGGCGACGATCCTCTGAATTTCGACGAAGATCCGGAACGCGAGACACCCGAAGCCAAACACAACAGGCTCCTCCTTGCTATCGCGCTCGTCTGCATCGCCGCGGTAGTGCTGCTCTTCCTTTCCGGTCTTAAGTAAGGGAGTGTTGTCATGAGATACAATCGCAAATCGATGGGCATGCTGAACAGGGACATGCTCAAGCGCGACCTTTTCTTCTTTCTTATAGCAATAATCGCTGCTGACATTGCGATCTCAAGGATGGATCCAAGTTTCGGAGGGTACGCTACAATGCGTCTGCTGGCGTTTATTCTGACGCCAGTAATCGTAATAGCGCTTGTTCTTTTCCTGATCATCACAAAGCCAAAGCGTCTGATCCCTGACGAACTGATAGACGCAGCGGAATCATTCGAATATGTGATCCCGTCGGACGCGACAAAAAGAATGATCGAAGACTATGCCCCGGGCCTTGAGAGGGGGCACTTCCTGATCTGCCGCAAAGGAGACGAGGGATTCGAAAAGGTGTGCGAGGCCCTTAGAAGCCTTAAGGGCGCAAGGACAAAGATACTGCCCGATTATCCGCGATTCAACCTGTACGTAAACACCGCCGGCGGGCAGGAGCCCATAGGCACTTTCTACGAAAACGTTACTTTCGGGGATTCCATCTACCGGGTCCGCGAGGACGAGCTGGAGAAAACTTTCTTCAACCCATCCTTCACTGCGCTTTTCCACGAGAAATAAAAACTGAACTTTAACAGCTGCCGTCCCCGGGGCGGTCAGATCGAAAGGATATCCTCCGGCTTTTCCGCAAGCAGCTTTGCTCCGTTTTCCAGCAGACAGTCTCTGCTCCGGAAGCCCCAGAGCACTGCAATGCAAGGGATGCCGGAGTTTTTTGCTGTCTTAAGGTCCACTTCGGAATCGCCCACGTAGACCGCCTCGTCCGCGCTGCTGCCAAGCTTTTCAAGAGCAGCCATCACCATGTCCGGAGCAGGCTTTCGGGCAACGCCGGGGCGCTCGCCTATGGCTGCGTCCGCGTACTGAGCAAAGAACCTTTCGTTAAGCTCCTGCACGGCGGATTCTATCTTGTTGGACACGATGGCTATCTTGCAGCCTCTTTCCTTAAGCTTTTTCATTACTTCCGGGATGCCGTCGTACGGGCGGGTCTTATCCAGACAGTGCTTATTGTAGTGTTCCCTGAACACGGGAAGCATTTTATCGATCAGTTCCTCCGGGGTGCCGGGCGGTACCGCGCAGCTTATCGCATAGCGTATCCCGCTTCCGAAGAACTGCCTGTATTCGCTTAAGGATCTGGGCGGCAGGCCGAACCGCTGCAGGACAAAATTGACCGAATCCGTAAGGTCCTCCAACGTATTCAGTATCGTCCCGTCCATATCGAAAATGTAAGTGTTTATTCCATCCATGTTGTTTGAGTTACCGGTGCTTTTTTTCAGTCGAAGAAGTCCGAATGTTTGATGACGTGACCCGGTTCCGCTACCAGGAACTGATCGTCCCAGCGGCCGGATACAAGTTTTTCCATCATGCGGTTGCTACCCTGCGCGTATCCCAGGTCCGCGTTTATGCGGTCCGCCTCTTTCTGCGCAGCCTCCACATATGGAACCTCGTAGCAGGGATTGAGCCCGGTGTCGATTATGTCCATTGCGTGGTAGTTCCCGAACCAGTAGCGGAACAGATCCTCGCTGCTCATGCCGCGGTAGGTCTCGTCCGCGGTTCCGCCGTCGCGCAGCAGATGCAGGGCGGAAAAATCTTTAGGGTCGCTCTCGTAGAGGTACAGGTGCCCAAGCTCCTTGCGATTGGGGATGTACTGATCGTCCGTCGCAAGAAGGATGGATATGCAGTCGTCCGTACGCGGGATCACCACGCGGCACGGGAAGCTTACGTGGTCCCAGCTGCCGCCGCAAAACCCCATGGCTACAAGGACCGTCAGATCCGCGGGGTCCACTACGGCAGACTGCTCCGCAGAGACGTTCGGCTGTCCGGCCGCAGAGCTGTCCAGATCCAACGGGATGCGTCCGCTAAGGATCCCCTCGATCGTTTCCTTTACGACCTGCTTCATTTCGGCAGGCTCCGCGTGATGGCTTCTGTCCACGACAACTACAGGCCAATCAGTACCCATGGCCTGCTGCGCGGCGTTTATGTATTCTATCAATGAACTGCAGCTGAGTATTACGGTCAAACGCAAAATCCTCCCCTGCTTTTCGCAGGCAGAACGGTTACATGAGATCCCGGATCCTCCAGGGCATTCTTTCTTATAGGGACGCGCCGAAGGCCTTCATCTCCGCAAGATTCTCAGCGGTCAGCTGGCTGCCGCCGCAGAAAGTCTTTATGCCTATGTTCTCCGCCCCGAAGTAAGAAACGAAGCTCTTATACTGAGCCACAGGGCCGTCGTATACTCCCGGAGAACCGGAGCTGAGCAGCAGCGCGTACTTCTTGGCCGCAGGCTTGCCGGGCGCGTAGAATCTGGTGATTACGCTCTCCATCTGTCCGCTGAATCCCCAGTAGTAGATGGGGCTTGCGATGAGTATCATGTCAGCCTCGGCAAGCTTGGGATAGAGTTCCTGCATGTCGTCCTTCTGAACGCACTTTCCGCCGCCGACGGTGTGGCAGTATTCGCAGGCAAGGCAGCCTGTAACTTTAAACTTTGCAACGTTTACGGTCTCCACGTCGTGTCCGGCGCTTCTTGCGCCTTCGGCGAAGGCTTCGGCCAAAGCAACGGAATTGCTCTTTGCGCGCGGGCTTCCGTTAAGGATAAGTACTTTCATGGTATCCTCCTGTATATCTATCGGTTGGTGTCAGTTATTGCCTTATACTTTAAGTATATCACAACAAAGCCGAAAACGGCTTGCCTTATATGGTATAATGGCAGCGTAAAAAGCGACCGTCCGATGTAAAACAGGAGGAAGATATCATGGCAAGAGACGACAGATTCATAAAGATCTACTCGCAGGGAAAGCTTACCGGTACCGAGATCTGGGTAGACAGAGAGACCGGTGTTAATTACTTGTTCCACGCCAGCGGATATGCCGGAGGTCTTACGCCCCTGCTGGATAAGGACGGAGGTCCTGTGATCACCCCGATGGACTCCGATAGCTGGGAGTAGCTCAGCCTTTGTATTCTTTCTGCGTCGCGCTGCATTGGATGGCTTTAACCACGTTAGCGCAGCAGCGGCGCAGATCGGCTTCTTTTACCGTGCCTTTGCGCACGGCATTTATTATGGCTCTTTTAGACAGCGGCTCGCCGGGCATTATAAGATCGTTGCCGGCGCCAATGGCAAGGGCGCTGTTTCCGCGCTCCACCATGGTGGAGAACCAGTCGGTCATTACCACGCCGATAAAGCCCCATTCGTTTCTAAGGACCTTGGTGCACAGGTCGCGGCTTACGGGCGTGTAGACGCCGTTCACCTTATTGTACGAGGTCATTATGCCTTTGGCTCCGCCCCTGCGGACGCAGATCTCGAAAGCCTTAAGATATATCTCGCGGAGCGCCCTCTCCGACACCACGCTGTCCACCTTGTTGCGCTCTTCTTCCTGGTTGTTGCAGGCAAAGTGCTTTACCGTAACGTAGAAGCCGGGTTCCTTCTGAACCCCGCGGACCATGGCTGCTGCCAGGGTACCGCACAGGAAGGGATCCTCCGAGAAATACTCGAAGTTCCTGCCGCAGAGCGGGTTGCGGTGAATGTTTACCGCCGGGGCCAGCCAGAAGGTACAGCCGTACTCCTTCATTTCCTCGTATATTGCGCTTCCTACCTCGAAAAGCAGCTCCGTGTTCCAGGTCTGGGCAAGCGCCGACGCCACCGGAAACGCCGTTGTGAACTGGTAGAGGGGCGTCTCCTTTTCCGGATTCCCCTGCATGCGCTTTTTTATGAATCCGGGCATGGCCTCCAGCGCGGAGAGCGCCATTTCCACACCTTTGATCTTTCCTTTGCTGTCCACGGTGGAGACCTTCTGCACGCGTAGTCCGGCCGGGCCGTCGCAGAACGCAATGTTGACCAGACCCCTGTCCCAGAAGTCCGACGTAGTATTGCCCACGGATCCCGGAAGGTCGAAACGATTCTTTCCGCCGAACATTCCGGCGCCCACCACCAGCTTTGCCATCTCCTTTACAGACAGCTTTTCAACAAAACTGCGGGAGGCCTCATCCGCGTAGACCGGGGGCTCTTCGTAGGTGTATTCCACAGTGCTGAACGCGGAGGGGTCGACGGTAATGACCGGAAGATCCGCGCTCAACTCTGCAGCATCCGCAGGCGCATCCGGCTTTATTTCTTTAAGCGGCTGCTGAAGCGGACAGATGTGCTGATGCCTTGAAATTACAACAGTTTCCGGCAGCCGTACAACTGCAGCCGGTATCGTATTTCTTGATGAATTCCCCACTCGCACTATGTAATCTCCGGCATCCAGAACATAGCAGGCGTCTTCCTCCCGGAAGCTCGCAAGGTCTGCCAGGTCTATCTTAAGGCACAGTTCCTGCGACTCTCCGGGCGCAAGAAGCTTGGTCTTCTGAAATGTAGCCAACCTCTTGTATTCCCTGTCCCGGTTTCCCTGCGGCGCGCTTACGTAGACCTGCACGGTCTCCTTTCCGCTGAAACCTCCGGCCGGTACCCCGGTGTTGCGGACGCAAACGCGGAGCTCGACTGCCGGTCCTTCTTCCTGCGCTTCGACTGCCGCCCGGCATTCCAGCGGGCTGATATCGAAAGCCGCGTAACTCAGTCCATGACCGAACGGATACAGCGGCTCCACGCCGAAGCTGTCGAAATAACGGTAGCCGACGTATATACCTTCCTTGTATAGCGCCTCCGGCCCCTTGCTTTTTGCGCCCTTCTTTTTGGAATCGCCGCCTGCATCTCCTGCCGAAGCGCTTCCGTCAGCCGTATCGCCCGGATGCCCGAACTCTCCGCCGAACGGAATGTCTTGATAGGATCTTGCCCAGGTGTCCGCCAGTTTGCCGGAAGGGCTTACCGCGCCGGACAGCACGTCCGCCACCGCGTTTCCGCCCTGAGTGCCTAGCTGGCCTATGTAAAGGATGGCGCCTATACCTTCCATGCCCTCCGCAAAACTCATGTCCACGGAAGAACCGCAGTTGATCACCAGAACGAAGCGTTTATAATGCTCCGCGCAGAAGCGTATGTCCGATATCTCTTCGTCCGTAAGATAATAGTCGCCCTTTTCCGGCTTGCGGTCTCCGCCCTCGCCGGCCTGACGGCTTATAACGTATATGCAGTTTTCCGTCGCAGGGACGCACGACCCGCCAGCAGCCGCTTCCGCCGCGCCGCAGGACAGATCGTCAACGCCCACCGGTCTTCCCGCAGGCATGCGGAAGTTGGCAAAAAGCTTGTTGACAGAGCCGGAGATGTCGCTCAAACGGAGCTTGAATCTGCGGCCTTCCAGAAAGTCCGCGTACGCTTTTTCGTATTCCGCCTCGTAGTCTTTAAGCCAGTTTTCCGACGTTACCTCAAAGCCTCGAGCCCTAAGACCCTCCAGTATGCTTACGCTGTGCCGTTCATTCACTTCGCCGGAACCCGTGCCGCCCTTTATGGTATGGGCAACGCCGGCGCCGTACGCCGCAATGCGCTTGTCCGGGAACGGCAGAACGCCGTCGTTCTTAAGAAGCACCATGCTCTCGCATGCCGCGCGGTAAGCAACGTCAAGACTGCGGCGCTCGCGCTCCGTTACTTCGTCGGAATAGCTTGCCTTTGTAAGTAGTTCCATGGAATGCCTCCGCTACTTGTCAACGACTATGTTCCTCAGCCACACACCCTTCTTTACGAGTATGTAGCCCACTATGCATTTAAGGATGTCCAGAAGCTGGACTATGGTGTAGATCGGGATGATGTACAGGCCCGAATAACGGGTAAGGAAGAACGCCGCGGGGACCGATGCCACCCACACGAACACGCTGTCGAACAGGAATGTTATTACGGTGCGTCCGCCGGAACGCAGCGTAAAGTAGCTTGCGTGCACGAACGCCCTGATGGGAGCGGTCGCCGCCACCACGTAAAGGAACGACACGGCAAGAGCCTGGACCTGGGGAGTTACCTTGTATGTGTGGGCAAGCGCAGGCGCCAGGGCCGCCATAAGGGCCGCCGTTACAACGCTGCAGCTTACAGAAAATGCTATAAGTTTGGTATCCGTATCTTTTGCCTTCTGCATGTCCCCCATGCCAAGGATCTGCCCCACCATTATGGATATGGCGGAGCCGAAAGCAAACATTATTATGTCGAAGAGCCTGTTTATGGTCTGCGATATGTTGACAGCAGCCACAACGTCGTAGCTGTAGTAGGAATAGCTCTGGACCAGCATGGTCATGCCGAAGGACCAGAGAGCCTCGTTTACCAGTATAGGAAGGCCTTTAAGGCATATCTTCCTAAACAGCGGAGCCGGGATCCGCAGGGATCTGTAGGCGCCTTTAATGAATCCGCACTTATCCGTGTGGGTGTGCGTCCATACGGCAATTATGCCAAGCTCCACGAACCTGGAAGCCACCGTTGCAATGGCTGCTCCGGCAGCGCCCAAAGCGGGCAGTCCCAGCTTGCCGAAGATCAGTATGTAGTTCCCTATAAGGTTTGTAAGAACTGCCGCAACGCTAGCCTTCATGGGGACCACGGTCTCGCCGGTCTCCCTTAATGTGCTTGCGTATATCTGGACCAGCGCGAACGGCACCAGTCCAAGGCACATTATGTTCAGATATGTCCTGCCGTACGCAAGAGCCGCCTGTATGTTGGCGGCTTCGCCTTCGCCCTTCAGGAACTGGGAGATCAGCGGCGTGCCGAACAGCACGAACAGAGCTATGGCTATCGCGGACAGTACTGCGGCTACAAGGACCTTGAATCTGAAGGTGTGCCTTATGCCTTCGTCGTCCTTACGGCCGGCGAACTGCGCGCCGAATATGCCCGCGCCCGACAGCGCCCCGAAGATGCACAGGTTGAACACGAAGATCAGCTGGTTGGTTATGGATACGCCCGTCATGGGCTCCGTGCCGATCTGCCCCACCATTATGTTGTCCAGAAGGTTAACGAACTGCGTGATGCCGTTCTGAACTACTATCGGCAGCATTATGTGTATTGTATGTCTGTAGAAGGCTCTGTCGCCTATGAATCTGCTCTTGAAACTCATGCTGCCGCTCCGGACGGTATCTTAGGTGCCGATAACTATAATCAATTGATTATACCACAACGCCGGGGACATCTGTGGCATTTTAAGGAAGCTCTCTTGGCTGCCGTTTTGTTTCCGGCGCGGCCCGGCCTGTTCCCGGATCCGGCCCGGTCCATTTCCTCAAAGAAAAAACGGAGAGGTGTTCCCTCTCCGTTTCAGAATTATTAGCTTGGATCGTCCGCGCAGCCTTGTTTCTCCGGCTGCGAATGTCCGGGCTTTCACGCCCGATGCGCAGATCAGTTGCCCTGCTTGTTGCCGGGACGGAAGCGCACTACCTTGTTGGAGGTGTTCTTTTCCAGCGGGGTGTGGCGGACGAATATCTGCTTTATCATCTTGTAGGACGGGTTGTTGTCGTTTACTGCGTTAACGGCCTTCCAGAGGTACTCTTCTACCTTGGCAACATCGTCCGCGTCGTCGCCGAGCGCTGCCTTAACAACGTCCCAGTCGGGGTAGATGGACGCCGCTATTATGGTGTCGTCCTTGTTCTCGGAGCTGAGCTCGAACGCCATGGACTCGTTTATGCAGTCGTGGAGCGATAGCTCGTACTCCAGCTCTTCCGGGAATACGTTCTTGCCGTTCTTGGTTATGATGACGTTCTTGGCGCGGCCTGTAATGTAGATGTAGCCTTCCTTGTCGATGTAGCCCAGGTCGCCGGTGTGGAACCAGCCGTCCTGCAGCACTTCCTCGGTAAGGTCCGGACGCTTGAAGTATCCGAGCATTACGTTCTCGCCGCTGAGGCAGATCTCGCCTATGCCTTCTTCGTTAGGCTCGTAGATCTTGGCACCGCAGCCCGGGAAAGCAACGCCTATGGACGCAGCCTTGGGGCAGGTATCCGGGTTGAGGGCGCCCATCGGAGCGCACTCGGACAGTCCGTAGCCCTGCAGCGCCTGGATGCCGAACGCCTGGAAGTCTTCCAGTATGGCCGGATTGATGGCGGCGCCGCCGGAGATGAACATGCGGAACCTTCCGCCGAACGTCTCCTTAACTTCCTTAAAGAAGAGGTTGGAAACGTCCATGTGGAGCTTGTTGCGGAAGAACAGGGAGATCTTTACGCCCTTCTTTGCAACGGCTTCCTTGCCCTTGGCCTTAATGCCCTTCCAGATCTGCTTATGCAGAGTCTCGAAGACTGCCGGGACTCCCAGGAAGAAGGTCGGGTGGACCTCCTGGATGTTCTTGAGTATGTACTTAAGACCTTCGCAGTGCGCAACGGCCGAGCCCTGATAATGCGGCATCAGGAAGTCCGCGGTGTACTCGTAGGTGTGGTGGATCGGAAGCATGGAGAAGAATATCTCGTGGTCCGTAACGTGCAGCACTGTGGGAGATACCATAAGGTCCGCGCAGATGTTGCGGTGCGAGAGCATTATGCCCTTGGCAAGACCGGTGGTACCGGACGTAAAGATTATTATCGAAGTCTCGCGGGAATCGATCTGAGCGTCCAGGAAGCTGCGGTCGCCGCCGGCAACGAGAGCCTTTCCGGCCTCTACAAGCTTCCAGAAGGAGAGCACCTGTACGGACTTCTTTTCTTCTGTTCCCTCAAGCTCTACTTCCACGGTGCGGTCCTCGTACGCCTGCTGGGCGATGAGGAACTTGAGCGGAGTGTCGCCTTCCGCCATCATGCGTGTAAACATGGGCTCGCGCTTCTTGTCGAAGAAGACTGCGGTCGCCTCGGATTCTTTTATAAGGTTCTTAAGGTCGGCGTAGGGAAGCTCCTTGTCCAGAGGAACTGCGCAGCCTGTTCCGCATACTACTGCCATGTCGCTTACGGACCAGGTATAGTTGGTCTCGCCGATTATGGCTATGCGGTTCTCCTTAAGACCCATCGCTATAAGCTGGGTGCCCAGAGCGTTGATGTCTGCCATGTATTCGGTAAAGGTGATCGTCTTGTACGGTCCCTTTTCCAGCTTTGTATAAAACGCTATATGGTCCGGATAAAGCTGCGCGGACGTTTCGATCATGTTCTTGATGGAGATGATCGGGCGGGGATCGCGGTATTTAACGAACTTGCGCGGGTCGTCCTTTACAGCCTGAACAAGGCGGTTGGCCCAGTCCCAGTCGTCCTGGATCATGCGTTTGTATTCTTCGGGGGAAACAGGTCTCATTCGGTGACTCCTTTCATTAGTCTGCGGGATCTGCCGGTCTAAATCAATGTAAAGATATGATGTTTTGATCAACTGGTCAATAGATGAAGTTTACACCGAAACAGGAGGCTTGTCAATCTGACCGGACACACCCGAAGTTTTGCTCCCGTTTCGTTAATTATGCACAAAAGAAATGCCCCATTGTGCAAAAAAACATTGCCGAGGGGCTGCAGGCAATAATATAATATAGATGAATGTTGCATTTCTGCACAATTCCGGTACAGATGATACTGATCCGTCCCGATCAAAACCGAAAGGAGGGACCGTAATGAAACTCAGCATGTGGAACATCTACAGCGAACTGCCATATGCAGAAATGATACCCATGATAAAAGACGGTTCCGCCACCATAGCCGGGGCGCGCTGGATCGTATCCTCCACCATGAACCCCAGCACCGTGTACGTAGGACCCGCCCAGGAGTTCTTTGAAAGCGCGGAAAACGACTCGTTCATAGTCCACCGCTACGACATGATACTCGTAAGACAGGTGGAAGCCGAGGAACTGTTCGACACGGTCTGCAACATCATAGACAAATTCAACGACTGGGACCGCCAGCTTTCCGCATGCCTGGACAGCGACAACGGTCTGCAGGAAATGATAGACCGCAGCCGCGACGTGCTGAAGAACCCTTCTTACCTTTACGACCCCGACGGCGGGATCCTGGCTCTGGCCAGCGATTACCCCGCGTCCGTACACTGGCACTGGAAGGAACTAATAGACAACCACGGCATCTCCGAAAAACGGATGAAGTTCTTTAAGGACAACATCAACATTTCCAACGTCTTTGACGACATGGTCCCTACCCGCCGTCCATCCGTAATGGACGAGTACGAATACATACACTGCAGCGTTGTGCTTAACCGCCGGATCGTAGGCCATTACGTGCTGTTCGGATTCCTGCACCCCATTGCAAAAGGCATGGAGAACCTTGTGGACATACTCATAGGGTGGATGGACCTTTACGTGGAAAGGCACGCCGAGCAGTTCAATCCTAAGTCCAGCCTGGCAGACGCATTTGTGGGATTTCTGGAAAAAAGGGAATACGACCGCGCCCATCTGGCTGAGCTGTTCCACTCGTTTAAGTGGAAAATGTCCGACCCGTATCAGATCCTTGCAGTCCGCGAGATCGTAAACAGCGAGCCGGTGCTTTTGGGCAAGGCATTCCGTAAGATTGCGGAGACCATCCCGGACGTTGTAGTGGCAATGCATAAGCAGCATCTGATAATCCTGAGGAATCTGGTATCGGAAACGGAGACCGGCGAACTTAAGAAGCAGTTGAGCGACGTGTTTAAAGATGATTTTATTATCGGAGCAAGCACTCCCTTCCTGGGCATAGAGAATTCGGAGCTTTATTACCGGCAGGCTCTGGAAGAGCTGGACCGCTGCAGGAATTCCGGGCTGCGCATATCTTTGGGCAGAGAGCGCCTTCTGGATTATCTGGAGGACCTTTTCAGCAAGAACGATCTTGCGCAAGCCTACGCGGAACCGGTACTGCTTCAGCTGAAGATCTACGATGCCCGCAACGGCACGGAATACTACGATACCTTCCGCGCTTTCTGCATCTGCGGATTCCACAAATCAGAGACTGCGGACATGCTTTCCCTTCACAGGAACAGCCTTAACTACCGTTTGGACAGAATTGCCGAACTGATAGGGAACGACACATTCCTCCGGCTTACCGCTCCGGGCGATCCGGACCAGCAGATGCGGCTGATATTCTCCTGCTTCCTCCTCGACAAGGCGGATCCGAACGTTTCGGCTGCCGGGAGAGGCTCTTTAGACGACTGATTTTGTGCATATCTGCACAAAACGCCGGCGCACTCTAACAAATCTGACAAAAAAGCCTGTTTTGAGCATTTTTGCACAAAGCGGGCTTTTTTAATCGTTTTTTTCTGCACACCCACTCCGATTTATCTACATTCCTGCACAGATGGCTTGATATCTTGTCTTTTATTGTCCGTTATTTTTTGTTTTCCAATGCCTTATATTGTATACGTAAGATACTTTAGCACTTAAGGAGGCATTATAAATGAGCATTTATGACGAAAGATTGGCCCGCATAAACGCGGCTATCGCGCTTGAACCGGTCGACAAGGTACCCATGATCTCCGGCGCAGCTGCAGTTGCTTCGCAGTTCTGCGGCGTAAAGATGGCGGATTACATCAAGGACATGGATCTGAACTGCACCGTAAACATCAAGGCTACCGAAATGATGGGCAACATCGACGGTATCCAGACTCCGCTCAGCTCCCCCTACGGTCTTCCCACCCTGTGGCTCTCCAACATCAAGGCCCCCGGCGTTGAACTGACCGACAACGAGCTCTGGCAGGTCTGCGAGGCAGAACTTATCCAGCCGGAAGATTACGACGACATTCTGGAGAACGGCTTCGGCCAGTGGTACACCAGATTCATGAAGGAAAAGCTTCACGATCCCATCGGAATGATGGCTCAGACAGGCCTTTCCACCTACGGTCCCACCGCCATCAAGAGATTCGAGGACGCAGGCTACGTAGTAGTTAAGGACGGATCCCTGCTTTCCCCGTTCGAAATGTTCTGCGGCGGCCGCTCCCTGGTAACGTTCCTTGTTGAGGACCTTCTGGAAGAGCCCGACAAGATGGACCAGGTATTCGAAGTCACCCACAAGTTCAACATGGACAGATACACCAAGCGTTTCTCCGATCCTAAGACCAGACCTTACGGCGTATGGATCGGCGGATGGAGAGGAACTCCCGAGACCCTGTCTCCGGCAATGTTCGAAAGATTCTCCTGGAGATACTTCAAGGACCTCATCCAGCTCTGCCTGGACTTTGGCGTTGTTCCTCTTATGCATCTTGATGCCTGCTGGGATCAGGGACTCCACTACTTCAAGGAATTCATGCCCAAGGGCCGCGGAGTACTCTGCCTGGACGGAAAGACCGACATCTTCAAGGCAAAGGAGATCGTAGGCGACAGCATCTGCATCATGGGCGACGTTCCGGCATCCATGCTGGCGTTCGGAAAGCCCGAGGATGTATACGATTACACGACCAAGCTCTGCAAGGAAGTAGGACCCACCGGATTCATGTGCTGCTCCGGATGCGACGTACCGTTCAACGCAAAGCTTGAGAACGTACAGATGATGGCTAAGGCAGTGGACGATTTCGCTGTTAAATAAAGCAAGTTATAGCAATCATTACTAATAAGTCAAAGTTGTTTCGAACTGATCAAGGAGAGAAAAAATGGAAAAAAAGAGTAAAAAAGGATTGATCGGACTGGCGGTAGCCATTGTCCTGGTATTGATCCTGAGCGTCATTCCGGTCGCGGAAGGTGCCACCCGCCAGGGTTACCAGGCGCTTGGACTGTTCCTCGGCGCCATAATCATGTGGATCTGCGAGACCATGCCCATGATGATCACGGCGTTCCTGGTAATGTTCATCTTCCCGATACTCAACATCATGCCGCTGAACACCGTGTACACCTCGTTCGGAGGAGTCTCATTCTTCTTCGCGATAGCCACCTTCGGCCTTTCCGCGGCTCTCGAGCGCACCTCCGTTCCGCTGAGGATATGCCACGCGCTTACCAAGAGCTCCAAGGGTAATTCCAAGGCTCTGGTAATAGCCCTCATGTTCGCGTGCCTCATTACTTCGGGCATCATGTCCAACCTGTCCACCACGATCATCTACCTGGCCCTGGCCCTCGCTCTGCTTAAGGCCAACGGCTGCGAGCCCGGCAAATCCAACCTCGGCCGCTGCCTGCTGATAGGCATTCCGGCAATGGCCGGATGCGGCGGCATGATCACTCCTGCCGGCACCCCGGGCAACGCGCTGATCATCGGCATCCTTGCCGAAAGAGGCGTTAACCTTTCGTTCCTGCAGTGGACTCTGATCTTCGCCCCCATGGCGCTGATCACCTGCCTTGTTGCCGGACTTACGATCACCGCAGTATTCAAGCCCGAGCGCATCAGCGAAGAAGCTCAGGCAGAACTCGACCGCAAGCTCGAAGAGTGCGGCAAGATGAAGCCCCAGGAGAAGAGAATACTCGGTCTCATCCTGATCATCCTGGTACTGTGGATACTCGGTACATGGGTACCTGCTTTCAACTACGTTGTAGTAGCTGTAATCGGAATGGCTATCATGTTCCTCCCCGGAATCAAGGGTCTGGACTATGAGTACTTCGTTAAGAAGACAAACTGGAACCTGGCATTCACCATCGGTTCCGTAGGCGTTCTCATCGGCGCTCTCACCTCCACCGGCATCGTAGATCACCTGGTCACTCCGCTGTTCGCTCCTCTTGCGAACATGAACCCGATACTGATCATGTTCATCGTTGGTGTCATCGTAGTCATCATCCGCGCGTTCATCCCCACTGCTCCTGCTATCGCAGCCCTGTTCGCGCCGCTGCTGCTGCCCCTTGCCGGCATAACCGCACTGTCCGTTACCTCGGTCATGGTGCTCCCCGCATTCTGGGCATGCACCCCGATGCTCCTGTGGATCGAGCCGATATTCCTGTTCACCTTCGGTTACAATTACTACACCCCGGGCGAACTGCTCAAGTGGGGATGGATACCCTCGCTCATCATGTGCGTGATACTGTCCTTCACACCGTTCTATCTGCAGCTCTTCGGACTGTAATACCTTGCACAGAATCAAAAAGAGGAGACTTCGGTCTCCTCTTTTTATTTTGTTTGTTTTCAGCAGAGATCTCTCTGCTAGTCCTCTGCCAGGGTGTCTTCCAGAAGCTTCTTCCGGGCGAAGATGGCCGCAGGCCCTACGTAGGACTCACGGTCGGAAAGCGGAGTGTAGATCACACTTTCGGCATTGTAGGTGCCGTCTAAAGCGCTGCAGACATTTATAAGCTTCTCGCGGATCAATGGTCCCTTAAAGAGCTTGCCCGCAAGTATGGTGCGGCTGGGCGCAATTAAAGTTCCCGTGTTTACGATGCACCTGGCAAACAATTCTATTGCCGAGTCTACCTTTGCTCTGGTCTGCGGATCCGCTGCCAGATAGGCGCTTTCGAATTCGTCCGGCGCAAAGGGCATTATCTCGTTGAGCGCGCTGTAGGAAACAAAAGTCTCCAGGCACCCGCGCCTTCCGCAGTTGCATTTCTTTCCGGCCGGATCGATTATGTAGTGTCCCAGCTCGGCTGCCTTGCCCTGGCGGCCCTTGTAGATGATGCCGTCTATTATGACTGTGCTTCCTACTCCCGGACCCCACTTTATTATCAGCAGATCGTTTCTGATCCTTCCGACACCGTACATCTGCTCCGCTGTCGAAAAAGCGTCGACGTTGTTTTCCGCAATTACCGGAAGACCCAGCCTGGAAGAAAAGATCGCCTTAAGGTCCACCGGCCTGTCCCATATTCCGTAGGCATGCACAGATACTGCGTTCTGAACATCCACAAGACCCGAAATGCCTATGCTTACGCACTCCAGGCGCTTCTTCTGCGCGTTGCTCAGCTTGCTCTGCAGCTCCTTGCATTCATTGCACAGATGAGCAAGAAAAGCTTCCGGAGCGGATCTTTTATCCGTGTCCATGCTCCGCATGAGCGGTTCGGAACCGGGGCCCTCCAGCACTCTGCCTTTAAGGTCGCAAATAGCAACGACGGTATCCTTTGGCTCTATGTTCACCGCAATTACATAAGCGGCCGAAGCGTCTATGTCCAGAAGCACTCTGCGCCTTCCGGCGCCTTTCCCTACGGTGGTACCTGTCTCCTTAAGAATGCCCTCCGCAAGAAGACGGGTGGTTATAAGGGTAACCGACGCAGCCGTAAGTCCTGAAGCAGCCGCGATATCCGTTCTGGATACAGGTCCTTTAGAATTTATGTAATCCAGTATCAGAGCTCTGTTCTGATACCGGACAGTTTCCATGTTCATTCCGACTTTGCTCATATCGATCCTCCTAGAAGGATATTAAAACCGAAGGACGTTAATGTTAAGCATATGAGCAAGCATCTCCAGCTCGTCCGCCGCGTCTCCGTAGATGACCGCATAGTGCGGCTCCCAGCCGGCCTCTACTGTCTTATGGACCATCTCCTCCGCGCAGGCATCCGTCTTTATGACGAGCGAAGTTCCGAGGAACTGCTGAGGCTTGTCCAGGACCTCGCCTGTCGCAATGAAGAAACGGAAGTTTCCTTCCGGATCCTGACCAACCCTGAAGATCGTAGCCCTGGGGCATGGCCTGCAGCCGAATTCCAGCGTGGGCCCTATGTGCCTGTTGCAGTGTTCGCCCGCGCAGGCGCCGGTATCTTTGCGCGCAAGAGAGCACGCTGCCGTACCGCAGTGCCAGAAGGAGATGGTATTCTCCTCTTCGTTAAGGGAGACGGGATCGCCGAAGAACGCAGGCGTACCTGTAAGCTTCTGCCCCAGATACATGGAGAGAGCTCCGTAGGTGTCCGCCTCGCCGCTTGCGGCAACACCAAGGTCGTTGAGCATTGCAAGCACGGCGCAGACCGGAGTGCCGAAAGCGGTAAAGAAATCCGGCCAGCAGCGCGACGCCAGAGCGCCGATGCCGCCCTGCCTTACGTACTCGTCGTATGCTTTGTAAAGTCTGGCGAAGTCCAGACGGTTCTTTTCCGGGGTGTTCTCCAGGCCCCTGATCCGCCTGCCGGCGTCCGCAAGATACTCTGTTACTTCTTTGTCTGTAAAGGTCTTTGCCTTGTCTATGAGTTCCCTTGCTTCTATGGATTCCAGCCTTACGCCGAACTTCTCCAGAAGATCCAGATCCATGGCCCTTCCGAAGCCGAAGCCCTGCGGCGTGTGGCCCACGGCGGCGATCTTTAGGGACTTAAGGTCGAAGCGCAGCTTTGCGGCGCGTATCACCTTGCCGATCTTCTCTGCGACTTTCTCCTCGTTCGGGCTGCCGTATACATATTCTAAAGGTTCGCAGCGGAACCTCTTTATTGCGTTTGCCGCGGAGTATGCTCCGGTAAGCGAGTTGAGTCTAAGCCTTCCGCCGTCTATCACGGGCTCGCGGAGCGTCCATAAAAGCACCGGAACGTCCCGGAACCTGTGCATTATCTCCGAAGCGTAGGCCGCGTTGGCAAAGGTTATGTTCTGGAGCACTATAAGATCCGGGTCCACAGTGTCCGCAAAAGCGCCCAGCTTGTCTAATGACAGAAGCATTTCCCCGGGAACAGCAACGCCCGGGCAGAGCTTGTTTAACAGCTCCGCGGAAGCATCGAACAGCTTTTGCGCGCTCTCAAGATGGAAGGTAGGTACGCCAATGGGGAAGTACACAGCCTGAAATTCTTTCATAATTATGACCTCATTTGAAAAACAGTGTAAGCCCTGCTATAAACAGCAGAACGTAGGTTATTAACATAAACGTGTGCTGATCCATGCGCTTGTACAGAAGGCTGCCGGCGAACATTCCCGCCGCAAGGAAAGGCAGCGATATAAGCTGGACCTTTACAAGCCCCGTATTCCACGCTCCGGAGATCAGCTGCGAGACGAATATCGTCCCGTTCAGCAGTATCCAGATGGTGGAGATTGTGGCGCGGAACGACGCCTTATCCTTTATCCTTTTGGACAGGTATCCTATAAGCAGCGGACCGCCGCACACGAAGAGCCCGTGCACCAGCCCGGACGCCGCGAGGATAGCAATGTCCAGCGCCGCGGCCCCGCGCGAAGCACTGCCGCCAGTCACTTCCGATCTTTGCGGAGCGGCATTATCCGGCCCGGAACTTTTCGATCCCGAATGCTCCGGTTCCGCGCCTTGCTGCTTTTCTTTCCGAAGCAGTCCCCAAAGACCGCTTACCGCTAGCGCCAGCACTATTGCGCCCAGGACGTAGTACAGAAGCTGAGGCTTGCCGGACAGGAAACGCCGCGCAACAAGTCCTATTATTACCGCGGGCTCCATTACGGCGACCGCCCTGAGCAGCTCCTTTCTGTCCACGCTCCTGTAGTTCCCTGCAAGAACGTATACTCCGGACGCCAGGCCCAGAAGGTTGAGCACAGGCACCGCCACGTCCATTCCCACAAGCTTTAGGGAAAAAGGCATGGCAAGGATGGTCCCGGCAAACCCGGTTATCCCCTGTATTATGTTTGCCAGCAATATGACTATGTAAAACAGGATCTCTTTCATCAGTTAAAAGAATAGTTCCCTGTTCTCTCCGAGCACTCCGGGGCACGCGCCCTGCTTTATTAGGGGCTCCCTTTCCGGGTGGGATATCACCCATTTGCCGCGCTGAAGAAGCAGCCTTGCTTCTCTGTCTCCGTCCGCAAAGGCTTTGTCTCTTGCGGCTTTTTCCTCGTCCGTAAGAGGCGTATTTACGCCGCGCGGCAGAAGCACCACGGCCTTAAAACCGTCTTCAGCGGTCCTTAGCGGTGACAGGTGCAGAGTGGTGCCGAACATCTCTATCACGGTACCCTTCTCCACGTAAAAGACCTCCGCCTGATCCACGCTGTAGGTATTATCCCCGGATATGTCCCGGCTGTGCCCCAGCGCCAGCATGAAGTCCGTTACCGCTATGTTTATCTCCATGGCTTTGTGGTACTCAAACCCGTTGAAGGTGCTGTTCCTGCCGTTGCAGTAGCCTGCCTGGAAAGGCATGCCGCCGGTAAGCGCCGCAGACGCAGGGTCCGCTGCCATTATGGCTTCCATCTCCGGGACGGATGCCACGTAAACGTTGCCCTGCTCCGGTACGGAGGTATGCTCCTCCATGAAGCGGATAAGCGCGGACGTGTCGTACCCCTCGATCACTCTTCCGTAGGAGCGGAAAGCATCGCTGCGCACGCTGTTTACACGCACTTTATTTACTTTGTTGAGCTCTTCCAGCCTACTCACCGCGCACCACCTTTATGGTCGCGCAGAAGTCTTCTTTTGCAAGGCCCATCTCCAGAGCCTTGTCGTAGACGCGGGCTGCGTTTTCCTCGCCGGGCATCTTAACACCGCACTCCTTAGCCAGATCAAGGCAGATGTGCACGTCCTTGTGCTCGTTCTCCACGGAGAAGGCTGTGGTGTAGTCTTCCCTTGCAAGGTTGTCCTTCTTGGAGTCCAGGTACCAGTTGCCGGCTCCGCCGTAGGAGATCGCCTTAGCGTAGGTCAGCATGTCTATGCCGTTGGCCGCCGCCAGCGTGGACGTCTCGTTTACACCGTTCTGGATCTGCGATACCAGCGCGTTGTGGCATATCTTCATTACAAGGCCCTTGCCGTTCTCGCCGAGGCGGATGACGTTCTCGCCCATATAAAGAAGTATGGGGCGCATGGCCTCGTAGGCAGCCTCGGAGCCGCCCACGTATATGCCCAGCTTTCCGGCAATGGCTGCAGCCTTGCTCTTAACTACCGGTGCGTCTATGAATTCCGCGCCGGTCTTCTTTATCATTTCCGAGATCTCCACGGACACGCTCGGATCTATGGTGCTCATGTCTATGCAGGTCTTTCCCGGGCCCATTGCAGGCTGTATGAGCGTATAGATGGCACGGGAATGCTCGGAGCGCGGGACCATGGTTATGAACACGTCGGCGTTCTGCGCAACTTCCATCTCGCTGCCGCAGGGCACCGCGCCGAAGGACGCAAGCTTTTCTATCTTAGCCGGCTTGTGGTCGTAAACGTAAACTTTGTCGTCGTGCTTCTTAACGATGTTCTCGGCCATGGACTCGCCCATGATGCCGAGTCCTACGAATCCTATCTTCATTGCTTACTCCTTTGCGGTGTTGTCCCAGGCGTTCTGGAAAGTCTCCATTCCCTGACGTGTGTAGGGGTGCTTAATGGTGTCCTTATAGACGTCCAGCCCCGCGGTAACTATGTCAGCTCCGGCTACGGCGCAGTCCACGAACTGCTTGCCTGTGCGGACGGCTGCGCATATTATCTGCGTCTTTCCGTAGAAGCCGTAGTTCTTGTAGATGGTGACTATGTCCTGAATGTACTGTCTGCAGTCTTCGCCGTTGGCTTCCTTCCAGCCAAGGAAAGGCGACACGAACAGGCTTCCGTTCTTAGCCGGGAACAGCGCCTGAGCTGCGGAGAACACCAGCGTAACGTTGGTGCGTATGCCTTCCTTCTCCAGTCTGCGCGCCGCGGTGATGCCTGCCAGCGTGGAGGGGATCTTGATGACGAAGTTCTTGCTGATGGCGGAGATCTTGCGGGCCGTTGTCACCATCTCATCCGCGTCGTCCAGATGCGGGTCTATCTCCACGGATACCGGGAACTTCTCATAACCCTCGAGCCCTTCTTCCTTTATCCAGTCCGCTATGTCCTGGATGGCCTTAAGGAAGGGCTTGCCGGAATTCATTATGTGTCTGGGATTGGTGGTAACGCCGTCTATCCCGAATGTTGCGTAAGCTTCTTTTATTTCGTCCAGCTTAGCGCTGTCTAAAAAGTATTTCATTATTTCCTCCTGCGCTGCGCGCCGTTATCTTCTGTCTGTGCTGAGCTTAAGTGCGTTATCCCTGTTCCAGAGCTTGTCGTAGGCAAAGCCCGTTACCTTTTCGCAGACCTTCTTCTCCTCTTCCGTCGCGACGGAATCGTCCAGACCCTTGCGCCTTGCGATATCCTTCTTTACGATCTCGAACTCGCGCTTCTTCATGGGGAAGATGACGGTAAATACTATGGCCAGAGCCATCAGTACTATGGGCGCGAATATGTAGATGAGGCCTATGCCGTGCTGCGTCGCGGCGGACTGCCTG
>JAILDA010000041.1 GCA_024689865.1 Clostridia bacterium
ACGGTCCGCAGGTATTCCTGTTCACGACGGTCATCGTTGTCGTATTCCCTTTCGATGGTGTTCCAGAACGGAGCCGCCACTACACTTGCGGCTTCTTTAAGTGTAAGGCCTTGTCTGCGCACCAGGTAGTCCATTATGTAGGTTATGACTTCCGTATCGGTCTTCAGAGTGCATTTGTATCCGAACATCTCTATGAACCTGCGGTTGGCGTCGTAGCTTGAGATCTCGCCGTTGTGGACTACCGAAAAGTCCAGCAGCGTGAAAGGATGCGCGCCACCCCACCAGCCCGGAGTATTCGTAGGATATCTTCCGTGAGCAGTCCACGAATAACCTTCATAGTCTTCCAGCATGTAGAACCTGCCGACGTCCTCGGGAAAGCCAACAGCTTTGAAAGTACCCATGTTCTTTCCGCTGGAAAAGACGTAGGCTCCGGTAAGTTCCGTGTTGATCTTCATTACCATACGCGCCACCAGCTCTTTTTCATCCAGCTGCAGTTCTAAAAGCATAGATCTGAGCGGGGAAACGAAATAGCGCCATATCATGGGCTCGTCGGTTATCTCCGGGATCTTCCTTGTTGGAATGCGCTCGGAATGTACGACCTCGAAATATTCCTTAAGCAGCGCCTCGCAGTCTTTTCTTGTGGTCCTGTCGTCGAAGAAAATGTGCAGCGCGTAAAAGTCCTTGTAATCCGGGTAGATCCCGTAACCCGCGAAACCTCCCCCAAGACCGTTGCTGCGTTCGTGCATCGGTTTCATGGCCTGCGTGATCATCTCGCCGGACATCTTCTTTCCGTCTCTGGAGATCACTGCCGCAATGGCGCAGCCTGACGGAATGCGTATTTCTCCTTCTCTGTTCATAAGTCCGATCTCCTTTCAAAGCGTTATCATAAAGCGCCCGCCGGCCATGTCGCTCATGGCCTTGCAGTCTGCGCCGGACACGTCGTAAACATGTACTATGTCCGAAAGCTCCGCGCCGCCTTCAAACTCGCGGACCTTGTCTGGAAAACCCTTAAGCATCTCAGGTGAGTACTTAAGGGTCTTTTCGTTATTGAACACAGCGGTGTACAATATCTCCGCCTCCACAAGGTCCTGGAATATGTGGCTGCCGTAGGACAGTTCCGGGTTGTAGCCGGCCTTGGTCTCTTCCGTCTCGCAGATCACCTCGAACGCGCTTATGTCCGAAAACGCGGTCGGAACACCGAGCTCCGGAGACGATGTCCCCACGCGGCCCGGAACGATGAGCATCATGTGCCTTCCTGCATCGCGGTAATACCAGTTGATGCGGCCGATCAGGCCTGCGACTGACGGCTTGTTCTTAAACGGCATGTTGTAGTAGCCTACCGGGTCTACATACACTATGGTATCCAGTTTTGAAGTCCTGGACATACCCATCGAAGCCCCTTTGCTGCTGAGGAATACGTGATCCTCCGAGATGTCCTCCGGGATGACGGTGGCCGCCCCGCTTTTCTGCAGCTGCAGCGGACGGCACTGCAGAAGGTCTATCGAGTATTCCCCGTCACCGGAGATGTTGATCGTAAACTCCGTGTCCACAGGGTAGTCGTATTCGTCCTGGATACATCGCAGCATGCGGCGCATCTGCCCCATCAGCTGCTCGTTCTCCACCAGCCCCTTGCAGGATATGAACCTTACCGGCTGCCACCGTCCAAGCTCCTGCAGCCTGTCTTCGGCCTCGTAATCGTGCTCCAGCAGGACTTTGCCCAGATAACCGGGTATCGCAGGTTCTATCTGATAAAACGGTATCTTCTCCAGCGAGCGCGATGCCATATTGATGACTTCCGCCTTGCCCTGAGAGAACTTGTGCTTATCCGCGGAAGTGGAATAAGACGTCTTCTCCGGCTTATCCAGATTCACCACGCGGGGATAAGATCCTTCCGTCCTGTCGACTGCTGATGTCCCAAGGCCCATGACCAGCCTCAGCATTCCTGCCGCAGGATCGATGTCCTGCATTATGCGGTAAGGACTGAACGAATACCCGACGCCCGCAGCGCAGGGCATATAGTACTGACCGTAGTAGGATCCGGAGACCCTCTGTATCAGCAGCGCCATCTGCTCATCGCGCTTGTCCAGGCCGCGTCTTTTGCGGTAGTCCAGAGCCGAAAGCCCCATGGAGCTTGCATATACCGTTTTTATGGCTTTTTCGAATTCGTCCAGCCTTTCCTCAAGGCTCCCTCTGTTTGCGCAGAACACGGACTCGTACTTGCCCGCTAAGGCGTTGCCGAAGCCATCCTCCAGTATGCTGCTGGACCTTATGATGTACGGATCCTGTCCGTAGTACTCTATGATCCTTATGAACTGCC
>JAILDA010000042.1 GCA_024689865.1 Clostridia bacterium
ATACGGGCTCTTGCGGGCAGCGAGCTTATTACTATGGATATGATCAGGTTTACTATGCCGTTGCCCAGTACCGCTACTACCGCGATAGCCATCAGCATCGGCGGTATGGACTGGAATACGTCCAGTATACGCATTATTACCATGTCCACCTTGCCGCCGTAGTACGCCGCGATGGCGCCCAGCGTTCCGCCGACCGCGAAGGCGAATATTACTATCAGGAATCCGATGGGCACCGAGTATCTGGTACCGATTATGAGTCTGGAGAAGATATCTCTTCCGTAGGGGTCGGTTCCCATGATGTGCTCGGAGCTTGGTTTCTGGTTCCAGTTCTCGTAGTCCGGGGCCGTGTAGTCGTACGGCGCTATCCACGGACCGATTATGGCTATTATGAATATGATGATAAGAACTATCATACCTACGATAGCCAGTTTGTTTCTTTTAAGTCTCTTCCAGGCTTCCTTGGTAGGCGAAGACTTTACTTCCTTGCCGTTGTTGCGGGCAAGTTCCTTTGCCTTTCTCTTGTCTACCTTTGCCATAGCAGGTGTATATAGTTTTGCCATTTCACACCTCCTACGCCTGTGCGGATCTGGCGGCTTCGCGGGCCGCTCTCTTGGCTGCTCTCTTGTTGGCCTTCATCTTGTTCTTGGCGTTGAACTCGTCCTTAAGACGCGGGTCTATTACCGTGTACAGAAGGTCTATGAACAGCATTACTATGCTGAACACTACCGCAAGGAACGCAAGTCCGCCCTGTACCGCCGGCCAGTCTCGGCCGTTTATGGCGTTGAGCATGTACAAGCCTACGCCGTTTACGGAGAAGATGGACTCCGCTATGATGGAGCCTCCCAGAGAGGAAGCTATGGTGTTGCCCAGCGTTGCGGCTACAGGGATCAGGGAGTTGCGCAGCGCGTGCTTGAATATTACCGCGCCTTCCTTCTGACCTTTGGCTCTGGCAGTCCTGATGTAGTCCTGACGGATGACTTCCAGCATGGAAGAACGTGTGGTCCTTGCGATCATGCCTACGTTCGCGATACCTACCATCGCAACGGGAAGCACCCATCCCAGAGCGCCGTTGCCGGTAGTTATTGCGGGAAGCAGTTTAAGCTTTACCGAGAAGATCAGCATCATCATCAGCGCGAACCAGAACTGCGGCACCGAGACGCCGAACAAGGCGAATACCATCGTCGCGTTATCGATGGCCGAGTATTGCTTTACGGCCGCGATAACGCCCAGCGGTATTCCGATTATTAGTGCAACGAGCACCGCAAATACCGTAAGTTTAAGGGTGTTCGGGAATTTCGAGAGTATCTCTGTAAGGACAGGCTGTCTGGTCTTGTAGGAATTGCCCAGGTCGCCCCTGGTAACGATCCCCCATACGTATCTTCCGTATCTTACGATGAACGGGTCGTTAAGACCCATCTCCTCTTCCAGGGCCAGCTTGTCTTCTTCCGGCGCGTCGTAGCCGAGGATGGAATCCGCGACTCTGCCCGGCGCAACGGAACTCAGGAAGAATGCTATGAGCAGTACACCCAGTATTACCGGGATCATCCACAGCAGTCTGTTTATGATATACCTTACCATAATGTGCTCCTGACTGTCGTTTAATATGCATTGTCCGGGGCATAGTCGCCCCGGGCAATGCGGAAAAATAAGGTTTGTTAGTAACTTACTTGAAGCTGCACTTCGAGAAGTTGATGTCGCCTACCTCGGTAAGGATGAGACCCTGGAGCTTGTTGGTAGCGAATGCGAGTCTCTCATATACGTACAGAGGAATGGACGGAACCTGAGCGTTGATGATCTTTCTGAGTTCCTGATAGTAAGGCCTTGCCTTCTCCATGTCAGGTTCAGATGTGATCTTGTCGAACAGAGCAGTAACATCTGCGCCGCCGTTCCAGCCGGGGCCGCCGTTGAGGGCCTTATAGTCGAAATGCTCGCCGTCGTAGAACTTCAGCTGTTCGTACGGATTCGGGTTGGAGTTGTTGACTATCCAAGCCTGCTTTTCACCGGTAGCCATGGTGTCGTAGAATGCGGACTGAGCTATCGGGGTCGGCTTTACGATGATGCCGATCTCTGCCCACTGCTGCTGGATAAGAGGTACGTACTCAGCGTGCTGCGGAGTGTAGTAGATCTCTACTTCCGGGCTCTTGCCTGCATAGGAGGACTTAGCCATGTATTCCTTAGCAAGAGCAAGATCGAACTTGTAGAAGGACTCTGCCGGCTTCTCGTACATCGGGTTGCCGAGCGGCAGGATGTCGTCGGAGTGCTGGCCGTATCCGCCCAGAGCTCTCTGGATGTTAGCGTCGTAGTTGAGCGCGAGAGCGCAGGCGATACGAACGTTTACATCATCGAACGGTGCCTTCTGGGTGTTGGTGAACAGAGTGTGATGGTTGGTGGTGTGATAGTTGTAGACTGCAAGGTCCTTATTTTCCTTGATAAGGCTTGCCTGAGCTTCGGAGGGCTCGAGAACGAGGTCTACGTTGCCTGCTTCCAGAGCTTCGGTACGAGCCTGAGCGTCTGCGATGGAGTAGATGATGATCTCATCGAAGTACGGCTCGCCGCCCCAGTACTTTTCGTTCTTCTCGAATGTGATGGAAGAACCGGTCTCCCACTTAACGGGCTTGTACGGACCGGTGTAGCAGTTCGGCATGTTGCCGCCCTGGCCGTCCATCTTCTCAAGACCGCCGCCTGCCTGTACGGACTTCTCTACGATCATTCCGTAAGGAATGTTGGACAGAGTTGTCTGGATGAACGGGTCTACCTTCTTGAGAGCGAAGATGAGGTGGGTGTCGTCCTCTACTACGAAGTTGTCAACGTCGAAGTTGCCGTAGTATCTGGCGTGCTTTCCGGAATCGATCGCGGCCTTGACGGTGTACTTAACGTCGGATGCGGTGAACTTGTCGCCGTTCCAGGAGTATACGTCGTCACGGAGCGTTACTCTGAAGTGAGTTCCGTCGATCGGCTCCCACTTGGTAGCGAGCATCGGGGTGGGGGTACCTGTGGTGTAGTCATACTCGAACAGGCGGTCCATCATCAGCTCGTGTGCCGGAGTATTGGCGCTTCCTACAGCGATGGATACGTGGCAAAGACCGTTCGGGTCTCCGCGGAATGCTACCTTCAGGACCTTCTTTTCAGCAACAGGAGCTTCGTTGCCGTTGTTGGCCGGGGTAGCGTTGTTGTTGCTTCCGCATGCTGCAAGTCCGAAGACCATTACGAGCACGAGAAGGATTGCTAAAACCTTTTTCATAAAAAAACCTCCTCTATGAAAAACAAATGGTTTGTCGTTTAGATTTTATCACAAAAGCGGCTGCATTAAATATGAAAAGACATCAGTCGTTAATTTTATAACAAACTATTATTGTGCAATTTGCACAATAATATGTTATCATTAATGACAAGAATGACGAAAAACGCTCTTGACATTGAAAACAACGAGGTATTGACATGTTCACCACAAGCATCCTAAGCGCCGGCCTGGAAAAACACACACTTCTGGACAACATGCCGGACAGGACAGATGAATTCGAAAACGTACGCATAATGGACGGCAGCATGCCGCTGGACCCCAGGCACCTTAACATTGGCGAGGCGGACGCTTTCTACGACGCCGCCAGAAAAGGATGGGACAAGGACTCTGTCTGCACCGTGGTGATAGCCGGCGGCGGAAGCGTGATGGACTACTATCTGGAGCAGCCTTCGCTGCATATCATAATAACCGATCTGCCCCTGATACCCGTTGTAAATTCAATAAACGAGCTTGCCGACGAGTACAGCCGCATGAGCTCTTTGTGGCGGCATCTGCGCAGTTCAGTATCGGTATCCGACCCGGTGATAGAAGGCGCTGCTAAAGCCATGAACGCCGACATATTCTACCTTTCCAGCAGGCTCCGCGTCATCTCCCTTTGCAGGGAGATAGAATGCGGAAATTTCCTGGACCTGGAGAAAGGTGTGATCATGGATCCCACCATCGTCGCGGGGCTGAAGGACGAATGGACGCACCGCGGAGACTACGTCATGCGCATGACGCCGATAGAGCTCGACGGCATAATACAGTCCTATCTGCTCGTCATTTTGCACAATAATTCGCGCGAAAGATTCAACTCGGACATGCTGGGCCTGCTGCGCTCCAACATGGAAGACTTCACAAGGCTGAGCTTTGCGGACAGATCCCTTGCGAACGACAGATTCACGACCCTTGCGACGGACATAATATCCGGCAAGATAAAGGATACGGAGACTCTAAGGGAGCGGACCATGCGCACGCCGAACGTAATAAAAGGTCAGTACTTCATGATACTCATGGAGTGCGAGAAGCTTACGGACCGCATGCCTTCCGAGATAATACCTCTGGTGACCAGCATCCTGCGCAACGTCTACCCCATACAGTACGACAACAAGCTGGCGCTGCTGATACAGCGCGAAAAATACGAAAAGAACCTTATGTCCGAGCTCAGGCCTCTGGAGCACATACTGGAAGAATACAAACTCTACGCCTGCGTTGGCAACATGGCAAGGAACCTCCTGTCGCTCAAGGCGGACTACGACAAGCTGTCCAAATGCCTCATCTTTGCCAGGACCTTCTGCCCGGACAAGAAAAAACGCGGATTCTATGCCGAAGAGTACGCGATGTACAACGTTGTGGACATATGCTGCAATGCCGTTTCCGATGAGTTCCACGCAGAATACGTAAAGCTTTGCTGCCCCGGCGCCCTCACCCTTCGCTATTACGACGACAAGAACGGCACCAACAATGCGGACTTGCTGCGCGACTACCTGCTCAACGGCGAGAACCTTACGGAGACCGCCCTGCAGCACGGCATCCACCGCAACACCCTTACCTACCGCCTGGGCAAGATACGCGAGATGATAGGCGAAGACTTAAGCATGCCTCTGATGCGTTTCAGGATGATGTTCTCCCTTGTAACTCTGGATTATCTGGACCTTTACAGGAACAGAGATGTGCTCTACGATCCGTACGAGTCCGACATCAATTAGTTGCAGCAATCCCGCGCAACACTAAAGCTGCGCTGTCTGCAATTCTGCGCAACATTAAAACTGACCGGCCTGCAATTCTCCGCAGCATTAAAACTGACCGGCCTGCAATTCTCCGCGGCATTAAAACTGACCGGCCTGCAATTCAGATCTTTCATCCCAAAACATGTGAAAACTGTCTGACTTGGTACTTAACCAACAACGTTTTGCCACACATACGGCCAAGCTGTTGCAAAACACACCCTTTCCTAACATGTTTTTCACAAAAATGATCAATAATTGAAAAACTGGGACGAAAAAAACAAGTTTTTTGTCCCAGTTTCGAAAATAACATGATGGTTTGGGATGATCGGAACAAATCGTCTGTCCAGCGAAATGTTTTTAACATTCATGTAACCAGACAGCCCTGAACAGCCGGTCCATTCCGGTATTATAGCTTGACAGCTCTTAGCACCCGGTCTGGCCTTTGATAAAGCGTAATGGCTCTAAGCATCCTGTCCATGGATCATCAGCGTTTCAGCGCGCGCATCATCCGGTCCCTGCCGGCCAGATCCTTGATCATCCGGGCCTCGCGGTACTCTCCGGTCTGCGCGGCAAGCTCCAGCGCGGCGCTCCCCTGATCGTGGCCTATCTCCATTAGAAGCATTCCTCCGGACTTAAGATGTTCCGGGGCTTCTTTTATTATGTGCCTTATTATGTCCAGCCCGTCCGCGCCGCCGTCCAGAGCCATGCGCGGCTCGTAGTCCTTTACTTCCCTGCTGAGCGTAGAAATGACCTCCGCGGGAACGTAGGGCGGATTGGTAAGTATGGCGTCGAAAGGCAGTTCGTCCTCCGGGAGAGCCCCGAACAGGTCTCCGCGCAGCACTTTTACGTTTTGGTACGGACGAAGGTTTACGCGGGCAAGCATGAAAGCCTTGGGCGACAGCTCCGTCGCAATCACCTTTACGTTCGGTACATTGGCGGCAACGGCCGCGGCTATTGCGCCGCTTCCCGTGCAAAGATCCATTGCCTTCGGGAACGGTCTTTCCTTAAGAAACGCTATGGCTTCCTCCGCCAGAAGCTCCGTCTCCGGCCTAGGGATCAGAACTCTTTCGTCCACGGCCAGATCTATGCCGTAGAAGTTTGCGCTGCCGAGAACATACTGGATGGGCCTGCCCTTGCAGCGTTCGTTGATCAGCGCCGCGGACGCCAGAAGCACCTTATCGTCCACCTCGTCGCCCGCGTGGGACACCAGAAAAGCCGGACTGCAGGACAGCACGTGGCAGGCAAGCTGTCTTGCCTCCGTCTCCGCGCATTCCACACCGGCTTTCTTGAATACCCGTATTATTTCTTCTAAGAATTCTTTTATAGTCATTATCAGTTAATGCAAATCCGGCCGGCGCTCCGGCGGCCTGCCCGGCTGCGCGGTCATTTCTTCTGCTTGGACTCAATGTATTCCGCGGTCTCGGCCTCGTTCTTTACAAGGCTGCCATCCGGCTTTACTACGCCTACCCAGTAATCGACGGGTACAGCGGAGTTCTCGTGCGAAGGAAGCACCGCCTTCATTGCGGCTATAGCCACCTCCAGCTGCTCCAACGTCGGCTCGCAGGTGGTGAGTTTTTGCAGCAGGATCCCCGGCATGCTCAGGACCTTTACAAGCCCGCTGTCGTGCCTTCCGGTGAACTGCAGCAGCTCGTACGAAAGGCCGGCTATGAACGGTATGCAGATGAGCCTGGTCAGTATCCTTACGATAAGGTTGGGCCAGCCGAACAGGCTGAACACCAGCAGCGCGATTATAAGCACGAACATCATGAAGCTTGTTCCGCAGCGCGGGTGCAGTGTATAGAAGGACTGCGCGTTTTCCGGAGTCAGTTCCAGGCCGTTCTCATAGCAGTGTATGGTCTTGTGCTCCGCACCGTGGTACTCGAAGGTGCGCCGCACGTCCGGCATCTTCCTTACAGCAATTATGTAAGCAATAAAGATACAGATCCTTATTATGCCTTCGATAAGGTTAAGCAGAACTACGCTGGAGACCCCTGCCCTGCGGACTGCTCCGAGTATGAACGTCGGAAGAAGAATGAAAAGGCCCACTACAAGCACCAGCGCCAGAGCAACGCTCGTAAGCACCGCGCCCTTGGGGATGCCTTCGGGCTTCGCAGCTTTATTGCCACCCTTTACTGATACTGCAGCAGGCTCTCCTGCCTCATCAGCGGAACGTTCCTTCAGCTCGGCGGAGTTCTTTTTAAGCTCTTCCGCCTCCTCCAGTTTTTCCAGCACGTCCGCGCCGTACATAAGGACGGATGTACCTGTAACCAGTGAACTTATGAAGCTCCCGACGCCTCTTATAACCGGTATCTTCTTCCACGATCCCGGCTTCTTGAGCGGCTCCACTGTAAGATGGATGTCGCCGTCCGGCTGCCTTATCGCTATCGCGAGCGAACGGCTTCCGCGCATCATCAGCCCTTCCAGTATGGCCTGACCTCCCACCTTGGTGGGGCAGGCGTTTTTCATGAAGATCCTGTTTAGATCCATATTCGTTAATATCTGTTTCCGCAGCGCCGGACATCCGGCAGTCTGCACTATATCCTTGTCTTAAGGAACCTCTGGATGAAGTCCCTGTTGCTCTTAGTATGCACAAGGTCGAAGACTATCTTTTCGGTAGCTTCTTCCACGCCCCAGTCCGCGACCGCGCGGCGCATCAGCCACACCGCCTCCAGTTCCTCGGGGGACATAAGCATGTCTTCCCTTCTGGTGCCGGTCTTGTTGATGTTGATGGCAGGAAATATGCGCTTCTCCTGGAGCCTTCTGTCCAGATGGAGCTCCATGTTGCCGGTGCCCTTGAACTCCTCGAATATCATGTCGTCCATTCGGCTTCCGGTCTCGATCAGGGCGGTCGCCAGTATGGTTATGCTTCCTCCCTCGCGGGTGTTTCTGGCAGCGCCGAAGAACTTCTTGGGCTTGTAGAGCGCCGCGGGATCCAGACCGCCGGACAGCGTCCTTCCCGACGGGGGCTCCACAAGGTTGTACGCCCTTGCCAGCCTGGTTATGGAATCCATCAGTATGACTACATCCTTGCCGTGCTCGCAGAGCCTTTCGGCGCGCTCCAGCACCATCTCGGCAACCTTTACGTGGTGCGAAGGTTGCTCGTCGAAGGTGGAATAGATGACGTCGCCCTTTATGGACTCCTTCATGTCCGTAACTTCTTCCGGGCGCTCGTCTATAAGCAGGACTATAAGCTTAACGTTAAGATCCTGGGCCTCTATGGCCTTGGCGATCTGCTTAAGAAGAGTTGTCTTTCCTGCCTTGGGCGGCGCCACTATAAGGCCGCGCTGGCCTTTGCCTATGGGCGCCACAAGGTCCGTGAGCCTCATGGAAAGAGTGCTGCTGCCCTTTTCCAGACAGATCCTCTCATTGGGGTATATAGGTGTAAGATCCGAGAAATCCCTCCTGCGCTTTGCAGCGCCGGGTTCGTCCTCGTTTACGGTCCTTACATAAAGCAGCGCCCCGAAGCGCTCGTCCGGGTTGGGTTTTCTTGCCACGCCGCAGATCTCGTCGCCGGTCTTAAGGTTGAAGCGCCTTATCTGTGTGGGAGAAACATACACGTCCCTGGAAGACGTAAGGAAGTTGTCGAAGCGCAGGAACCCGAAACCGCCTTCCGCTATGTCCAATATGCCTGTTACTTCGTAGCGGTTGTCATCTTTCTGCTTCTGTTCTTCCGCTTTGTCATCCGGCGCTGCGGGCTGCTCCTCTGCTGCCTGCGCAGTCTCCGGATCTGCGGCTTCTGCCGCTGCCTCCGCGCTTTCCGGCTTCGCGTCTTCTGCTGATCCGGCAGACGGAGCTGCATCCTCCGCAGCCTTTGCCGACTTGGACTTTCTGCCCCTCTTTTTTGCGGGCTTTGCCTCCGGCTCAGCATCTGCGGCCTCTGCCTTAACTACTTCTTCAGTCGCCTGAGTTTCCGGCTTTACGGCTGATCCTTCCTGTACTGCCCCGCTTGCTACGGCCTCTTCGTGCATGCGCGTGAATAATGCGATCAGCTCGGATTTCTTAAGCTTTGCGGCGCCCTCAATTTTAAGCGCCGCGGCGATCTCCCTGAGCTCCGCGACCTTCTTGCCTTTAAGAATGTCCAGTTCCATTAATTGATCTCCAGTAGATTGGATCCGTCAGATATAAACTTTATAGAAATGCCCTTCTGCAGGTTTGTAGTGCAGTTGGTATTAGAATCATAGATAAAGCAGGCAACAGCAGAGCCTATCCTTACGTCGACAAGCTTATACGAGCCTGCGTCCCGGACGGCCTCTACGGTCCCGTTCATTACTACCGGCTTGGTCTGTACTATTACCGCTCCGCTGCCTATTACGGTGGATACCATGGCGGTCTTGCCCTTAAGTGCCTTCACAGCCTGTATGTTGGACTCCGCGCCGTTAAGGATTATCTTTGCGGAGGGGTCCACATAGACTGCCTTATGCGCTCCGCCGACCGTCATGTAGAAGGTAACGCTGCTGCTGCCGGAATCTCCGACCACACCGTATACGTCTACCTTTGCGGAAGCCGCAGATCCGTCCTCGCTGTATTTGAGGGCTCTGGTAAGTATTACGGCAACCTCGGCGCGGTTTACTCCGTCCTTGGGATGGAACTCGTTTATGTCGTCGCCTATCATAAGACCCGTGCGCCTGCACGCGTCTACGTATTTCATGAGGCCGGCGTCCACCTGACCTGCGTCGTTGTAGCCCAGTACGCTTACCAGCGAAGTCTTTATGCCTTCCGCGTTAACGATCCACTGCGCCAGCTTTTGCCTGGGGAGCGGGTATTTTCCGGCAGGTCTGTCCGAACTGCGCTCCGCAAAGTCCGCCTCTGTCCAGAAGCCGGATGCGAAACCGTCCAGCAGATAGAGCCTTGCCCAGTCGCTTATCTGGCAGCGGGCTAGTACGGCCGCCTCTTCTTCGGAGAGAGGTCTGTCCGCAGGCACCATCTTAGGCGTGCCGTAGTTAAGTATCCTGTAGATTATGGTGGCGACTTCTTCCTTAGTCGTAAAATCCTTCGGGCGGAAGTATCCGTCTCCGTCGCCTATCATCAGTCCCACGTTTTCCGCATTGGAAACATAAGGATAAGCCCAGTTATCCTGCGGAACGTCTGTAAACGAACAAAGCGTGACGAACGCCAATAAGACTGCTAATACTATTGCGGTTTTTTTCATAAACAGAGACTTGATCGCTGCGCGAAAACAGCAAAGATTTCCTCTTGATACCCCATTTACCCGAGGCGCTGCCTACAGGTACAGATAAGTATAGCATGTTTACATAACAGAATACAACACGCAACGCAACATTTTTTACCCGAAAACGGCACAAAACTTTGTGATTAGGTCCTGAGAATTGATGTTTTTTTGTGATTAATATATAATATTTATTTATGAGCATATGACTGATCAGTTCTTCGAAGAAAAGAATACCGGCATCGCGGGAGCGGCTGAAGAAGCAAACGCAATTCCCGCGGAGCAGACTGAACGGAGCGAGACCGCCCCGTTGTTCGTGATGCGGGCAAAGATGTCGGACGCGTATTCGGATGACAGCCTCAGACATCTTCTGAGCAAGTATTCCGAAGACGACCTCAGACGTCAGTCGGACCGCCTTTCCACGCTCTACGACGAGCCGGAAGAACCGGATTACACCCCCATAGATTTCGGTGACGCGGAAGAGGAAAAAGAACCGGAAGCGCCGGCCGCGGAGGAACTGGAGAAAGAACCGGAAACTCCGTCCGAAGATACGCCGGAAGAAACGCCGGCCGCAGAAACAAGAACCGAGGAACCTCAGGTCAGGGAAACAGAGATCCCTGAAACTGAGGCTGATGAACCTGCGGCAGAGGCCGAGGAACCAGTGGCTGCGGCTGAGACCGAGGAACCTTCAAACGAAGCTGAAACCAAGGAAACTGCAACAGGGGCTGAGACCGAAAGTCCTGCAGCAGAGGCTGAAAATGCGGAACCATCGGTCACAGAGACTCCGCCCGCTGAGCCTGCAGCCGAGGGACCGGACTTCATCCTCTCCGAGGGCGAGCCGCAGCGCTGGTACAGGATGATCCCCATCATCCTGGCTGCGGCAGTCGTGCCTCTGATCGTACAGCTAAAGATATATACTCGTCCGCTGGGAAGCTTCTTCTGGACGGACCTCACGGACGACAGTCCCATATACGACTACTACAGCTGGTATAAGATGATCGCGGTGCTGGGCATAGCCGCGCTGTGCATCATAGTATTTGCGATAGACGTCATCCGCAAAAAACAGCGGCTGAAAAAGTCGTTCGTCTACATACCCGCTGCGATCTTTGTTATAACGGTGTTCGCGTCGTTTGCGGCAAACGGCTTCAGGGAGTTTACGCTCTTCGGCTGGCCGGGCCGCATGGAAGGAACGCTGACGCTTTTCGCGTACATGATCATCCTTTGCTACACGGTAGTAACGATAGATACTGCAAGGAGCGCGCGTGCAGCCTGCGGAGCGTTCTGCATGTCGCTTGCGGTGTTTACGGTGATCGGAATGCTGCAGTTTGCCGGCTACGACCCGATATCGACTGAGACAGGACTTAGGATAGCCGGAACATTCGAGGGCGTGTCGGAGGCAATGCCCGGACTCATTCCGGAACAGACAGCAGTACACCAGACCTTCGGGGATCCGTCTTCGTCAGCCATGTTCCTGTGCCTGGGCATACCCGTGGCAGCGATGCTCTACACCCAGTCAGACTTCCGCGGAAAATGGCTGAGGTGGTTCAAGGCTCCGCTGATACTTGTACTCATCTGGCTGTGCTTCATAAACGCTGCAGGGCTTAAGTCCGCAATAGTGCCGGCCGGCCTTGCCGCAGCGCTGGTCGTGGGGCTTATCGTATTCCACAGGAACCTTAAATACTGGACCAAGCCGCTGCTTCTGATGCTTGCGTCGCTGGCCCTGGTCCTTACCGTTACGTACCGCACCTGGATGCCTGAACTGCAAAAGCTTCTGCCGTCCGTCTTCCCTGCGGAGCAGAGCGAAGCTGCCGGAGAAGACGCACGTCCGGGACTTGCAAGCGTTACCACGGACGACGAAAGCGCGACCTTCGTGCTTAAAGGTTCCAACATGGTCCTGATCCTTAAGACGGAGTCTTCCGGAGGTTCCATAGTAAAGGTGACCCCGACCGACGGAGTAGGCCGTACGCTTACGCTTTCCGAGAGCGATGATCCGGGCGTATATTTAATTAACGAAGAGCCCTACCATTCGGCTTTCAAATTGTGTATAATAAAACGTAATAATGCTTTAGCACTCAGGGTAAGCATGCCCCAAAAGGACTGGGACTTCGTTTCCGAAGACGGAAAGATACGCTTCGTAAGCGATACAGGCCGCACGGTAAGCCTGTACGAGCCGGAGCGTTCCGGACTTATAAGCGACCCGTGCTTTGCGGACTGCACCGGCGCGGTATGGAACAGCGCGCTGCCCATGCTTAAAGGCACTGCCCTGATCGGACGCGGAGCGGACAGTTTCTGCCTGTACTACCCGCACATGGACCATGCTGCGGCGTATACAGCCGGTCTGGACACTGTACCTTCTGCGGAAGGCCCACGCAGCGCCCTCATAAACACGGCGTTCGGCACGGGCTGGATCTCCGCGGCGGCCCTGGCGGCGATTTATCTTGTATATATCGTGCAAAGCGTTATAATATACTGGCGGCGCAAGCTCAGCCATCCGCTGGGCTACACCGGAGCAGGGATATTCCTCGGGACAGTCGGATTCCTTGCCGCCGCACTTGTAAGCGACACATCGGTATGCACGATGCCTTCGTTCCTGACGCTGCTCGGAACAGGCATTGCGATAAACAGGATTCTTAGAGGAGGAAAATAATGGTATTCGAAAAGATTCGCGAGATCATAGCTGATCAGCTCGACGCAGATCCGGAAAGCATCACAATGGATACAGATCTTATGAAGGACCTCGAGGCAGATTCCCTCGATGCCGTTGAGATAATAATGGCCATAGAGAGCGAGTACGACATCGAGATCCCCGATGACAGGGCGGAAGAGTTCAAGATGGTCTCCAACATCGTAAGCTACATAGAAGAGAACATCCAGTAGTTTTACAGACTTAAACAGCCGGGAAACATGCCTGGAATGCTTTAAAATGATCAAAACCGCAGGGCCATCCTGCGGTTTTTGTTATACGGTATTCCGGCGAGTCTTCTTCCGCCATAAAGTCCGGGAGTATCCTGTGTCGGAAACTCCGGGCGTTCCATGCCCTACCTGTCCAGCAGGTCCAGCTGAGTCTCTATGTTTAAGTTGGGGAACACGTCCAGACGACCGGACGCGTAGTGCCCTTCCCTTGCCTTGCGGTAAGCAGCGGCAGCGACCATGGCGCCGTTGTCCGTGCAAAGTATCGGAGACGGAATGTAAAGGCCTATGCCTTCCTTTGCCAGCGCTTCGCCGAGCTGCCTTCTGAGCTCCGAGTTGCACGCAACTCCTCCGGCAAGTGCAAGCTCGCAGTATCCTGCCTCCCTGGCGGCCCTTACCGCCTTGTTTACCAGAACTACTATCACGGCCTGCTGGAAGGACGCCGCAACGTCCGCAGGCTTTACTTCCTCGCCGCGCTGCTCTGCGGAATGCATGTAGTTGATCACCGCGGTCTTCGTTCCGCTGAACGAGAAGTCCAGCGAGTCCTTTTCCAGATACACACGTTTGAATTCTATGGCGTGCGGGTCGCCCTGCTTTGCAAGAGCGTCCACCTTGGGGCCGCCCGGATAGCCCAGACCTATTACTCTGGCCACCTTGTCGTATGCCTCGCCCACAGCGTCGTCCCTTGTGGCTCCCAGCACCCTAAACTTGTTCCAACCCTCCACCTCTATAAGGTGAGTATGGCCGCCGCTTACGACCAGCGACAGGAACGGAGGCTCCAGGAACGGGTGTTCTATTACGTTTGCCAGAATGTGCGCCTGTATGTGATGCACGCCCACAAGAGGTATCCCGGACGCCGCTGCAACAGCCTTTGCAAAAGCCGTTCCCATAAGCAGCGCTCCGGCAAGACCCGGCCCTGCAGTAACGCCTATCTCATCGACTTCCTTAAGCTCCACGCCCGCCTCTTTAAGCGCGCGGTCGAACACGAAAGGAATGTTGTTGAGATGATGCCTGGACGCGATCTCCGGCACCACTCCACCGTATTCTTTATGTATCTCTATCTGGGAAGAGATGACGTTCGAAAGGATCTCCGTGCCGTCCGCAAGGAGAGCTATCGCCGTCTCGTCGCAGGACGACTCTATTCCCATGGTTATGTGTTTACCGTATTTCATCTATTTCTTTTCTTCAGGAGCGGGTGCGCTGTCTGCCGATTCCTTATCCGCGAAGGCCTCGTGTCTTGCCATCGTGTAGGCGTCCTCGCCGTCCTGATAATATCTTTTTCTTATGCCGTCGTTCTCAAAACCCAGGCTCTTGTACATCGCTATGGCCGGCTCGTTAGAGACCCGTACTTCCAGGTAAGTATCCCGCGTTCCGGTCTCGCGGCAGGCCGCAAGCAGTATCTCCATGAGCTGCCTTCCGAGCCCGTGCCTTCTGTATTCCGGCAGAACGGCTATGCTCCCTACCTGGCTCTCGGCGGGAGCAATGACCCATGCGATGATGTAGCCGACTATCCTGTCGTTTGCGGGGCAGTGTTCTCCGTTTCCGTCCGTGCCTTGTTCCTCGGCTACCACAAAGAGCGCAAGGTCGTTCTTAAGTTCTTCCTCGAACATGCCGCGGCTCCAGGGCTCTTCGGGAAAGCACCTTTCCTCGAGCGCGGCGATCTGGTCCAGATCCTCCGGAAGCGCAAGCCTGAAGGATACTTCGCTCATCGCTCATCCTCCGGAGCAATGCTTCTGCGGCTTCCGCCGGTACGTCCGGCCGCGCGGATGCTTCCGCCTTCTGTAGCTGCGTTCTTTTTCTTCTGTCTGTCCGGCTCCGCGGCCCTGAGGTAATTGGGCTGAGCGCTGTAGCAATCCTTTATCCTGCCCTCTTTAAAGAGCATTGCTGCAAGCACCGCAACGCTGTCCGCGCGCTGAAGGTAGTGCTCTTCCGCGGCGAATTCCACGCCGAAAGCGGGGCCCTCGCCGCAGCAGGGTCCTTCCAGATAAGTCCTTATCTGTTCTTCGAACTTTCGGCTGCCGTCGCCCAGGAAGAACAGCGTGTCTCCCTCGCGCGCTGCTTCGCGCACAAGATCCAGATACTCTTCCAGAGCGTAAGCGCCTTCCGGGACAATGGCTTCTACTTTGCCGCAGCCTTCCAAAACCGCGCTGTATGTGCGGGCCATTGCGCCTGTCCTTCTGAACGCCGCCGCGTATACCTGGCTGCGTCTTGCGTCGAACAGCGGGCATATGAGAGTGGTAGCCGTGTAAGGCATTTCCGCGTACGCAAAGCTCTCCAGAGTCGGAACTTCCACTACAGGCTTGTTCAATACCTGGGCAAGGCCCTTGGCTGTAGCCATGCCTATGCGTATCCCGGTAAACGAACCCGGCCCGCAGGACACCGCAACAGCGTCCAGATCCGCGCCTCTGATCCCCTCATCCTCCATGAGCTCCGTTATCATGGGAACGCACTCGGAAAGGTGGCTGAACTCGCTGCCGTTGACCCTGTACGACACTGCGCCGTCCGAATATACGGCCGCCGATGCCAGCGGTCCTGTTGTCTCTATAGCTAAGATCACCATTCTATCTCGCAGATCCTCTCGTCATCCAGGTCTCCGTAGCTGAGGGCTATCCACTTCGTGTCCGGATGCAGTATGTCCTCTATGAGGTCCGCCCACTCTATCACGCACACCCAGTCTCCGCCCAGATATTCCTCGAAGCCTATCTCGAAGAGCTCGTCCGGATCGTGGACCCTGTAAACGTCGAAATGGCACATGGGTATCCTTCCGCTTACGTACTCCATGAGCACGGTAAACGTAGGGCTGGCAAGCCTTTCGGTAACGCCCAGACCTTTTGCTATCGCCTGCGTAAGCGCTGTCTTTCCGGCGCCCAAAGGCCCGGTAAGCGCTATCACGTCGCCTGGCTTAAGACCGTCCGCTATGCGCTTGCCGAGAGCAAGAGTATCCTCCAGTTTTTTAAGTACAATAGTTTCTTTTTCCATCAATCCACAAGAAGCACGGGGATATCCGGCTTTGTATTGGTGTACAGTCTGTGCATGGACGTAGTGGTGGCGGCAAGCTCGCCGTTTACGATGATGTCCGTGCGCACGGTGCAGTTGTGCTTGCTTACGTTGATCACTTGAGAACGAAGCCTCATTACGTCGCCTATGTGTATGGCCCTCAGAAAGCTGACGCTCATGTCCATGGTAGGCGAAGAATTGCCCGTACCGGTCTCGTAAGCCGCAAGTCCGGCCGCCGTGTCCGCAAGCATCATTATTATTCCGCCGTGGACGTTGCCGTAGCGGTTGGCGTCGTAGTCCGTGGTAACGTGCACGAACTCCACCCAGCCTGCTTCCCAGTCCGAATCGCTGCACTCGAAATTATAATCTTTGTAGAACGTTGCAAGAGCGTTGGCGTGCTTTATGTATTCCGCCATGTGCTCCTGTATCTCTTTGTCCGATGCGGCAAGCGCAAAAACACTCATCATCCCTCCAAGGCCGAAGGCCTTATAAATTCAACGGTCCGCAGGCGTCCTGTCAGATCTTTCCGGTAAGTACCAGCGCCATCATTACGAAGCTTACGAGAAGCACGAACGATACGGCCGCTACTCCCCACTTTACGCTTCCCTTGCCGGACTTGGACGCCTCGACAAGCTTTGCTTTTCTGAGCGCGGTGACCACGGGCTTATACAGAAGCATAGCCAGCGTAGCGTTTATGCCGCCCTTTACCAGGTTGAACGGCAGGAATACTGGTATAAGCATTCCTACTACTCTGGACCTTTCCACGTGCATGTAGAGCGGAGTAAGCAGCCAGTTCCACAGCAGCATGACTATGGTCATTACCACTACGCCGGAAACGAGTCCGATTATGGCGCCCTTCATCTTGTGGTCCTTCCTGTAGATGGCCGCCGCCGTGCAGGCGAACGCGCAGCTCTGCAGAATGTTCATGACCAGGCCTATCACTCCGGTTGAACTGATGGTTATCATCTCTATGAACGATACCACCACCGTTACGAAGAATGCGGACAGCGGCCCCATTATGAAGCCGGTTATTACGATTATCACGTCCTTAAGGTCGAACGACAAAAAACCCGATACCATGGGAAATACCGTGGATACCAGCTTTGCCGCGAACGCGATGGCCGTAAGCATTCCTAGCGTAGCTACCGTCTTGGCGCTGAGATGCTTCTTGCTTTGGACTGTGCCCTTTTCCGTTGTGTCTTTCATTTTAGATCCCTCCGTAAAAAACTCCGGTTCCGGGATCTGTCAGGCTGCTGAAACAAAAAGCCCCGACCATTTCGGGACTTACAGCAAAATGAAGCTGCTTTCTTTCATCCGGACTTTAACCGTTGGTACCGGGATATACCGGTTCGGCCCTTGCGGGCTCGCGGACTCGTGGCTTTCGCCCTTTACCGCCAGTGGGGAATTCCGCCCCGCCCTGAAACAGATCTCATTGTGTATTGAAATAATTATATTACCTGAAAGCGCGCTGTTCAACAGTAATTTGCCGAACGCCGCTGAATCAGTCGGAAACGTCTACGTCCGGCGTTATGGTAATGCTGTAGCCGGGATATTCGGTCTGGATCTCGTCGTAAAGATGCTCCAGCACTTCGCGGACATCCGCGTCGAAGCTCAGGACCACGTCGAAGCGCATCCTCTTAGCCTCGGTATCCACATAGAAGCCGTGCATCTGCAGGGCCCAGCCGTGCGTCATTACTATCCTCTGCACATCGTTCCTTATGTGGGCCGCGAGGTCGTCCCCGGTGTTGTAGGCGTAGACGCCTATTCCGGTAAGGATGACACCGGTCTTTCTGTATACGGACTCCTCCACCCTTCTGGTAAGACGGTCCAGTTCCTCCACGGTCATGGTGTCGCGCAACTCCAGGTGTACGGAGCCGTAGTTCTTGTCCGGACCGTAGTTGTTGAGTATCAGGTCGTAGGCGCCCATAACCTCCGGTTCCTCGTTGATTATGCGCTTGATCTCCTTGGTGACCTCCACGTCCGCGCGGCGGCCGAGTATGTCGCTTAAGGTGTCGCGCATCATCTCGAAGCCCGCGCGTATTATGAACAGCGCGATTATGACGCCCACGTAAGCTTCCAGCGAGATGTGGAAGAATATGAATATGAGAGCGCTCACCAGTACGGAGAACGAGAGTATCGCGTCGAAAGTAGCGTCGGATCCTGAAGCCACCAGCGCGGCGGAGTTGACCTTCTCGCCCTGGCGCTTTACGTAGCGACCCAGAAATATCTTGACCACCACCGCCACGGCTATTATTATCAGCGAGACCATGGAATAATCCGGGATCTGCGGCTCTATTATCTTCTTGATGGATTCCACAAGGGACGTTATGCCTGCGTAGAGAACGATCGCGGCAACGAGCAGCGCGGTAAGGTACTCTATGCGTCCGTGTCCCAGAGGGTGCTTCTTGTCCGGCTTTTTGCCGGCCAGCTTGGTGCCTATTATGGTGATCACGGAAGACAGGGCGTCCGACAGGTTGTTAACGGCATCCAGAACTACGGCTATGGAGTGCGAGACTATCCCCACGACCGCCTTGAACGCAGCCAGAAGAACGTTGGCGCCTATGCCTACGAAACTTGTGCGTATTATGGTCTTATCCCTTGTCTGAACAGCCTTCGCGGGGTCTGCCGGCGCATCTGCGGCGGCGGAGTTTTCCGGGTCCTTTTTCGGCTTTTCGTTATGAGCAGCAGTCATCATTCAGCCTTTCTGTCTCTGGTCATCAGTTCCGCTATGCCTTCGGAGGCTTTCTTTTCGCCCCGCAGGACAGCGCAGATCGTATTGGTTATCGGCATGTCCACGCCGTACTTTTCCGCAAGTTGTTCGGCGGCAAAGGCGGTACTTGCGCCTTCCACCACCATGCCTATCTCAGCCTGGGCTTCCGCGGAAGGCATTCCCTGCCCCATGAGGTATCCGCAGCGCCAGTTCCTGGAGTGCCTGCTTGTGCAGGTAACTATAAGGTCGCCTATTCCGGTAAGCCCAAGGAATGTTTCCTGTCTGGCTCCCATGGCCAGCGCCAGTCTGGTGATCTCCGCCATGCCGCGCGTCATCAGAGCCGCCTTGGTGTTGTCCCCGAAACCCATTCCGTCCGAGATGCCGGCGCCGAGCGCGATTATGTTCTTCAGCGATCCGCCGAGCTCCGTCCCCGTAAGGTCGTCCTGAGTATAGACGCGGAACCAGTCCGTGATGAACACGTCCTGAGCCATCCTGGCAAGTCCCGGATCTTCGGAACATACGACTACTGTGGTCGGCAGCTTAAGCTCTATCTCTTCCGCGTGAGAAGGTCCGGAAAGCGCCACGTAGCGTACGCCCGGTCTTATGTCTTCCGCCACCTGCGACATGCGAAGAAGGCTTCCCAGTTCGATGCCCTTGGCAACGTTTACTACAGGAATATCCTCAGGCATGAATCTGCAGGCCGCAAGGAACACTTCCCTGAAGGACTGCGCAGGCACCGCGAACAGTGCCAGATCCGCGCCCTTAAGGCATCCTTCCATGTCCGTGCCCAGGCTCCTGCCCCACACGGATACCGTATGTCCCTTATCTAAAAGAAGCTGCGAGAGCGCTCTCCCGAAGCTTCCCGCTCCAAGTATGCTTATCTTCATGCGTCCTCCGCGTCTGACGCCGCCGTCCGGACCATTTCCGGACACGCCGCGCTATTTCTTAAAGTTCAGGGGAGGTTCCTCTCCCTTAAGGAGCCTTTTTATATTGGACTTGTGTTTGAAAATGATTATTGCAGCTATGACCAGCGCGTAGGGCCAGAAACCGTGCTCCAGAAACACACTGAGCACCGCAAGCCCCGCCGCGGCCACGATGGAGCCCACGGACATGCGCCTGCTTACAAGCACCATAATAAGCGCTATGGCGAGCGCACAGAGCGCAAGCTTCCAATTTACCGACAACGCCGCTCCGAACGCTGCAGCGACCCCTTTTCCGCCTTTAAAGCCGTAAAACACGGGCAGTATGTGTCCGATCATTACGGCAACGGCGCAGATGTACGCGCAGGTGCGTCCTTCTATGCTTCCGAGGCCTACCGCAAGGGCGCCCTTGCCTATGTCCACTATAAGGGAGACGAGAGCAGCTTTCTTTCCCAGCACCCTGAGAGTATTGGTAGTGCCGGCGTTTCCGCTGCCTTCCTTACGGATGTCCACACCTGCAAGCTTTCCCTGTATTATGGACGGATTGATGCAGCCCAGCAGATATGCAATTACGATGAACACGTAAAACATCATTTTATGTTAGCCTCTATAAGCCCTACCACGTTCTGCCTGGCGAATTCCGAAGCCTTAAGGACGGCGTTCATTACCGCCTTGGGACCGGAAGATCCGTGCATCTTTATGACAGGCCTTGTGATGCCCAGTATGGGAGCTCCGCCGTATTCGGAATAGTCCGTTCTGGACGCCAGCGCCGCCAGCATCTCCTTGGGGAGCTTCTGCTTCATGAGACCTACCATCTGGCCGAACATGCCCTCGGTAAGCTTAAGGATTATGTTTCCGGTGAATCCGTCCGCAACGATAACGTCGCACGCTCCGGAAGGGATGTCCCTGGCTTCTATGTTTCCGGTAAAATTGAGACCGCTCTCGGAGAGCAGTTCGTAAGCTTTCTTGGTAAGCTGCGTGCCCTTTTCGGCCTCCGCTCCTATGTTCGCAAGAGCAACCTTAGGCTCTTTTCTTCCAAGCACCTGTTCCATGTAGATGCTTCCCATAAGCCCGAACTCGCAGAGGTTGCGGGGCTTGCACTCGGCGTTTGCGCCTGCGTCCACAAGCAGTGATACCTTGCCGTTGAGCGAGGGGTAAAGCGAGCATATGGCAGGGCGCTCTATGCCCTTTATGCGGCCGCAGATCAGAAGGCCTCCGGCAAGCAGAGCGCCTGTGCTTCCCGCGGAAACGAACGCGTCCGCGAATCCGTCCTTAAGTATGTTGAGCGCTGTAACGATGGTGGAACCGGTCTTGGTCCTGATGGCCCTTACCGGCGCATCGTCGTTGGTTATTACATCGTTTGCGCCTACTATTATGATGTTCTGAGGTATCCCGTCCGGGCATTCCGCGCAGAGCAGTTCGAAGACTTCCGTCTTAGGCCCTACGAGTATTATCTGGTCCTCCGTTTTGGCAGCAGCCAGCACGGCGCCCTTTACTATTGCCTGGGGAGCGTTGTCTCCGCCCATTGCGTCCAGCAGTATCCTCATCGTGTTCCTCCGGTTTATGTAGAATTAAATTAGATTATACTATCTTTCGGGACATTATTAAAGTGAAATGCTTATGATTATTGCGCAATTCAGGTCTGTCACAGCAGCCGGTCCTTGAATACTGTAAGCGCCATCATTGCAATGCAGGCGATCGTAAACAGTATCATGCCCGCGTTAAGCCAGACGGTCCGGAACGCATGGCCTTTGGGGATCTGCATCTCGGCAGTTTCTAAAGAGATGCTCTTTCTGTGCCTGAAGAACAGCACAAGACCTGCGACCGCAAGCACAAGAGTCACTACTGTGTACAGGAAGAACAACGCGACTGCGGGAGTGATCATGCCGAACATCTCCGCGGCATTCTCCGGATCTAATCCTCCGTTTATAAGCGCACTGACACTTTCGTTCGTAACGAGCGATCCCGAAACTATGCCACCCCAGAAGTTTATGATCATGTGCATGCATACAGTATAGCGAAGTTTCCCTGTCTTTATGTATACATAGCCGAACACCAGTCCCAGAGCCATCGCATAGAAGAACTGCGACAGATTTCCGTGGAACAGCCCGAACATCACCGCCGTAGTGATGACTGCCGTCCCCTGTCCGTAAACGTTCATGCGGTCTATAAGCAGCTTCCGGAAGAAAAGTTCCTCAAAGAACGGAGCCAGAATTACAGTCAGAACGAACAGCGCCGGCATCGGTACATCGCTCATCACCAGAGATTCCACAGGGTCGGTGATGCTGATCCCAAGAAGATCCGATATGACGGAATTAATCAGATTTCCGAACAGGTTCCCGCCGTACATCAGGAAAAAGCATATAACGAGCATCCTGAAAAAACGCCCTGCGCCGAGATCCTGCAGTTCAAGAGGGTGCTTCGGAACAGACCGCATGATAAGATGCCCTGCCGGGAAAGCTATGCAGTACATGGGAACGTACGAGAGCACCAGGAGCATCACGGTATTTCTTATGTTTGCGAAGCTTAGCGCAACACCGGCAAGGATCTGCACGCCGTAAGTAATTACAAGCATCACAAAAACGGCAATTCCCAGGCGCGAGAATGCGGCCCTTGCCCGGCTCAGGTCCGTTATTTCATACGATGCGGCTGTTCTTTCTTCCATTCCGTTTTCCCCGTCGACGGGCGGTCCGTCGTTAATTAATGCCGTCCTAACGTATTATACCACAAGCGCGGAGCGTTCTTACTATCATCATTGTTCAAGTCCGGCCTGCGCAGGTCCGCAGGTATGTTTTCTCGGCCGACTACGGACCGCGCTGCCGGACCTTCTTACAAAATGATCACTGCAAATATAGAGGCGCGTACAGTTCCCGGCGCGGACAATTGGGGAACCCGGTCCTCTGCGACTGACAAGCCTAAGGCGCCGGCAGAGCAGAAGTACCGCTGGGAGGGGCCCCATTAGCGGGAGCGTGTCCGCAAGGGAACTGTTCGCGCCGTAAACGTGCAGCGATCGGTATGCAAAAAGGACCGGAAGACCCGGTCCTTAATGTATTCGAGTTCTGCGCTCTTAGTAATTACTCGTTGATAGCGGATACTACGCCGGAAGCAACTGTACGGCCGCCTTCACGAATAGCGAACCTCATTCCCTGCTCGATGGCTACGGGGGTGATCAGCTCGATGTCCATGGTGACGTGGTCTCCGGGCATGCACATCTCGGTGCCTGCGGGCAGGGAGATGGTTCCGGTAACGTCAGTTGTTCTGATGTAGAACTGCGGTCTGTAGCCGTTGAAGAACGGAGTGTGGCGTCCGCCTTCGGACTGCTTCAGAACGTATACCTGACCGCTGAACTTGGTGTGCGGGTGAATGCTGCCCGGCTTAGCGAGAACCTGACCTCTTTCGATCTCGTTTCTCTGTACGCCACGGAGCAGTACGCCGATGTTGTCGCCGGCTTCGCCCTGATCGAGCAGCTTGCGGAACATCTCAACGCCGGTAACTACGACGCTTCTCTTCTCTTCGGTAAGTCCTACGATCTCAACGGTATCGCCTACCTTAACAACGCCTCTCTCTACACGGCCGGTAGCAACAGTACCACGGCCGGTGATGGAGAATACGTCCTCAACAGGCATCAGGAACGGCTTGTCGGTCGGACGCTCGGGCTGCGGGATGTACTCGTCAACAGCATCCATGAGTTCCATGATGCCGTCTCCCCACTTGCCGTTAGGATCCTGCAGTGCCATGAGAGCGGAACCTCTGATGATCGGAAGGTCGTCTCCCGGGAAATCGTAGAAGCTGAGGAG
>JAILDA010000006.1 GCA_024689865.1 Clostridia bacterium
ATGCATGGATGCTCAGAACGTGCGCAACGCGCTGCGGATCCTTGGCGCGGATCCGGACGGCAAACTCTGCACGCTTCTGGACTTTGCCGGACGTCCCAGCGAGGAAGTAGCGGATCCTTGGTATACCGGGGACTTCGAGGCCACCTGGCAGGACGTTCTGGCAGGATGCAAAGGACTGCTGGAGGAAACGATCCGCAGATGACTGCCTGAAAAACGGCCCGCAGGGACCTGCTGGAAAAACGATCCGCAAAAGCCGGTAGCGCTGCCCGGAAATTCGGGGCGTGTAGAATCCATCTTTTATACTTTGCCGTTATGCGGTATTATATAGTTTGTAAGCAGTTTGTGTTTTGTTCGGCGCGGACGCCGGGAGGATGATCATGAAAAAAGTATTTGCTGTAGTATTGGCGCTGGCCCTGGTATTCTCCATGTGCGCCTGCGGAAAGGCATCCGGTCCGGAAGGGACTATGCAGGGTTTCTGCGATGCTATGAAGACTCTTGACTTCAACAAGATGAAGGATTACGTCGTTGGCGGATTAGATGACGAAGAGCTTGACATGAGTGAAGTACCGGATGCTTTCATGTCCATACTCAAGGGCTGGGCAAAGGACCTCAAGTATAAGATCAATAAGGCGGAGACAAGCGGCAACGAGTCGAAGGTAAAAGTGGACTTCACCTATACCGACGCGGCTCCTGTGGTAACGGCGGCGATGGCTGACTACATAACCAAGGCCTTGGCTCAGGCCATGTCCGGCAACACCTCTGAGGAAGTAATGACCAAGCTCCTGATCGAGTGCATAGAAGCGGCTCAGAAGACGACCAAGACCGAGACCAAGGACATAAGTCTGGACTTCGACCTTGAGCAGGTAGACGGAAAGTGGCTGATCAAGGACGCCCCGGCGGATCTTGCCACGGTATTGCTTTCCAACTTCATGGAAAGCCTGCAGGGCCTGTTCCAGTAAGGGGACCATCGCAGCATTCAGTCATCAACACTGATCATTTCACTAACCCCTGTACATACATTTGTACAGGGGTTTGCGTATCCTTACATCGTAAAACAGAAAACGTATGCAGACAGCATCGCGCATGTTTTTGAATAAGGAGGCATATGATATAATGACGATTGTATTAGTATCTTTCGCAGTCGGGCTGATATGCCTGATCGCGGGTTTTTTCCTCGGGCGCAGGAACGCCACATACGTTCTGGCGCAGGCAATGGCTCTGGTGGACGATTCGGAACATGTTGTGGAACAGCTTAAGGAAATGGCTGAAAAACTTAAGGACGGGGGAGAAGAATAATGGGACTGCTGTCTATGCTTTTCGGCACTAACGATGCCGATCCCGTATCTAAAGAGGAATACCGCAGAAAGCGCGCCGAACAGACTATCTTCGATTATCCCGAAGAAGGCTACGGTCTGGACGAGGACCCTGTTACGGATGAGCTGATGTTCCTGGATATAATGGAAGACGACGAGTGCTGACCGGTATGTTCCGTGAGGATAAATTGTTACAATGAGTAATAAACTTGCAGCATTATTGTTCATATTGGGCCTGGCGCTGCTGGTGCTGGGCGGTAAACTTTTCGTGTGGGGCGCGGAAGACATTTCCAGACGATTTAAAGTGTCCAGATTCCTGATGGGCGCCACCATACTTTCGATCTGCACCACTCTGCCGGAGGTGGTGGTGTCGGCAAGGGCCGCAGTCCAGGAGAATTCCGGCCTGGCCTACGGCAACGCGCTGGGGTCGGTAATATGCAACGCCTCGCTGATAGCGGGGGCTATAATCGTTTTGAATCCGGCTAAGGTAAAGCAGGAGACGTTCTCCAGAGGGACAGCGTTCTTCTTCATAGCCGGGTTTTTCTACGCTGCCATGGCGTGGACGGCGGGGCGTTTCGACCGCTGGGTAGGGATAGTCCTGCTGATAATATTCGCGGTGTTCGAGATCGTCCTGGTGCTCTACATGAATAAAAACCACGAGAACCTGACGACCGCGCCGTCTCATAAAGACGCGGAAAAAGTTCCTGAAAAGCCTAAGAAAAAGACAAGAATACTGAAGCCTCACGAGGCTATAGGCATCCTGATAGTAGGAGCCACAGCGATAGCAATAGGCGCCAGACTGCTTGTAAACAACGGTACGATCGTGGCGAAGGCTCTGGGAGTGCCGGACAGTGTTATAGGTCTTACCATGGTGGCTCTCGGTACCAGTCTGCCGGAGCTGATCACGGCTATACAGAGCCGCATCAAAGGCATAGACGAACTGTGGATAGGTAACATAGTGGGCGCCAACGTGCTGAATCTGGTACTTGTCTGCGGGCTCGCGATAACGATCTCTCCGTTCGGCGTACCGGCCGGCAGGACGATCGGAGGCATAAACGCCAGCCTGGTGGTGGACATTCCGCTGATGCTGCTTGCGATGGCGGTCCTGTGCCTGCCTTCGCTGTTCAAGGGAAAGGTGATGCGCTGGCAAGGGATATTGCTGCTTTGCTTGTACGTCGCGTTCAACGTATACCAGTTCGTGTTCTGATTAAAAGCATTAATGAGGAACAGATGACTTTTGATGGCAGGAATGTTGTATAATAACGGTAAGGGAGGTCATTGCCATGGCAGAGATCATTAAGATAAACGGCAACAGCTGGCGCATAGAGGACGGTTTCGTGCGCATGTTCCTGCTTACCGGCACCCAGACCGCGCTGCTGGTGGACAGCGGAGCCACTTGTCCCGAGGCTCGGCAGATAGCGGAGAGCCTTACGGACAAGCCGGTAGCACTGCTAAACACGCACTCGGACCCGGACCACGTTTCCGGCAATGGGGCGTTCGGTTTTTTCATGATGCAGTACGAAGACGAACCGTACTACCGACAGACAGGCGGGCAGGGGATGATGATGCCGCTGCGCGACGGAGACGTTCTGGACCTGGGCGGCAGGCCGCTTAAAGTGATCCACATACCCGGACACACGCCCGGAAGCGTAGCGCTTCTTGACGAGAACGCGGGCGTTCTGATCTCCGGAGATTCCGTGCAGAGCGACAACATATTCATGTTCGGACCCCGCAGGAACATCCACGACTTCATCAACAGCATGGAGATGCTTAAGGGTATGAAGGACAGCTTTGCGGAGGTGTGGCCGTCGCACGGCAGTTTCCCCGTGGAGCCGGACCTGATAGATAAGCTTATTGAAGGCGCGCGGCAGATAATTGACGGCAAAGTTACAGGCACGCAGACAGTTCACCGCGACACTCCGGTAATGCTCTACAAATTCCCGTACGCAGGATTCTTTTGCGACCTTTAGAGTGTAGTCTTCCGGCGGGAAGGCGGGATGCCGATCGCCCGGGGGCATGTGTACTTACGCAGAAAGATCATGATATTCCGAAACTAAAAACCGGTACGCAAGGTTAAGCGCGCCGGTTTTGTGTTTTTTCGGATAGTGTATTTAGAGTTTGAATACCATTTCGCCGTACTCGGCTTTTTCCGCGGCGATGAAATCCTTGACTGCCTGAACGCCGGGCATAGCAGCGGAGCAGGAGTGCGCCGCCACAAGCATTGCTGCCTCCGCGCTGCCGAATTCCAGAGCCTTCTCCAGAGGCCATCCTTCCATAAGTCCGTAGAAAAACGCGGAAGCGTAGCCGTCTCCGCCGCCGAAAGACTTAAGAAGCTTTACCGGGAAAGGCTTTACAAGGTAGCGGGCGCCGTCGTGGTTGTAGGCGACGGAGCCTTCCTTGCCGTGCTTTATTATTACCAGCTTATTGCCTTTTTCGTGCCAGTATCTGGCTACGGCTTCGTCGTCCTTTTCCGCAAGGCCCGCAAGGCGTCCGGTAAGGTCGAATTCGTCGCGCGATCCTATCACAAGATCGCTCTGCTCGGCAACGGTCTGATAGTAAACGGAGATCTCGTCCAGAGACTTCCAGATGTATTCGCGGTAGTCTATGTCGAAGATTACAGGTATTCCGTTCTTTTTGGCAAGCTTAACTGCCTTAAGCACAGCTTCTCTGGAGGGGCTCTTGCACAGCGCTGTTCCGGAGATCAGTATGGCCTTTGCGCTGCAGATGTAATCTTCGTCTACGTCTTCCGGGGGGAGGGAAAGATCCGCGGCTCCTTCGCGGTACATCAGTATGCTGCTCTCCGTAGGGCTTTTTATTTCCGTAAAGGTAAGGCCCATCTTTTCACCGTGCTCGGCGCGGAAGATGTGGCTGGTGTCTATGCCTTCGTTCTTAAAGTAATCTATCGCGTAGTCGCCGAAGCTGTCCTGTGCCACTCTGCCTATGAAACCGACTTTCTTTCCCAGCCTGGAGAGCCCTACGGCAATGTTCGCGGGTGAACCGCCTATGTACTTCTTGAAAGTAGCGCTCTCTGCCAGAGTGCAGTTTATTTCTATAGGGTTGAAGTCCAGGGCTACTCTTCCTACGGCTATAAGATCCAGAGGACGGTCGGAACCGAATAAGTCTGCATATGTCATTGGTATTTCTCCTTTATAAATTGTTGAGTTAATGGTATTTTTTTATCAACTTAACATTAGTTTAAGCAAGTTTAGCGGCTCAGTCAATGATCCGGCGCCGATAAAACGATAAAAAAGAGCCTGTATGTGTGTGCAGGTGCAAAAAACGTGCTGTTTTTGGTAGGTCTTACTTGCCGATAAGCTCGAAATCTCTGGATCTGATAAGGCGCATCATCTCCATGGAGTCGCTGGGTACCTTGGACGTTATAATGCCTCCGCGCGCTACATCCTCCGGACGGTGGCAGTCGGAACCGGAAGTTGCTATGAGCCCGAACTGCTCGGCGTATTCCGCCGCTCTTTCGTTGTAGCTTTCGTGGCGGGGGCTGGTGTTTATCACCTCCACGCCGTCCAGATAGCATGCTATGGCAGGAGTGCATCCGCGCCTGTATGGATGGGCCTGGATTATCAGGCATCCTTCGGCCTTGGCGATGGGTGCGAAATTGGCTATTCCCATACGGAACACATCTTCGGGGTCGGAAAGTATGTCGTTCTTCCATCCGTAGAAGAGGTAATCGTTCTCGCTCTCGTCGAAGCGGAGCTCCGCTCCTTTAAACACTTTGATCCCCTTTTTTTCGCCTTCTTCCTTAAGACGTTTGTATCCGTCCAGGAAAGGGTGTATCCTGTCGCATGAAGCTGCCGGATCTATGCCGAGATAGTCGAAGGTAGTTCTGTTGTAATGGTCTGTGGCTATTACGGCGCTGTATCCCGCCTGCTTGTATGCGGCGATTATCTCCGCGGCTTCCATGTGGCCGCATCTGCTTACGTGTTTGGTGTGAAGATGTGTCTCTATCTTGTACATGTCGTCTGCCTACCTTGCTATTATCAGTTCCGTGCCGGTCTGGGCGCACAGGATCCTCAGGTCTTCCGGACAGGTATCGTCCGTTACGAGGGTCTCAACGTCCGTTAGCTTTGCGTAGCTCATAAGCCCGTTGGAACCGTATTTAGACGCGTCGCACATCAGTATGTGCGTTTCGCTCTGCTTCATGGCCAGCTGCTTTATCTCGTACTCCAGGTAGGTCTTTACATTAAGCTTTCCGTCCGTGGATATGCCCGTGGCAGCCATGAAAGCCTTGGAAAAGTGGTACCTGCCAAGGAATTCCAGGGTGCTTACATCCGCAAGCGAGTTGGTGCGGCGGTTGAGTATGCCGGGCAGCACTATTATCTCCGCATTGGGCTTCGAATATGCCTGGTTGATTATCTGAAGGTTAGCCGTTATGACGGTTACCTTTATCTCCGGATCGAGCAGCGCCATCATGTGCATGGTGGTAGTGCCCGCGTCTATGAACAGGGTGTCGCCGTTCTTTATCATTCCGACGGCCGTTCTGGAGATGTCCAGCTTTGCGTCCGGCCTTAACCTGGTCCTCTGCGTGAAGACCGGTACGTCCTGTTTCATTGCCGAACGGACGCCGCCGTAGATCTTTTCCACGATCCCGGATCTTGCCAGTGCCGCTACGTCCGCGCGTATCGTGTTTATGGAAACATGGAACTCGCTGCAAAGTTCCGACATGGTCACCGACTGGCGCCTTGCGATGAAGGATGCCATCTCTTTTCTTCGGTTGTCTCGCATGGAACACTCCTTTCTTTTATGCCGTTTTCTAAACTATAAAGCAAGTTAACATTATTGTCAATTAAAGTGGTAAATTTATTAAGTTATTTTGGTAAAAAGGCGTAAACTTAATAAAAACACACCGACAATTGTTTGACATGACAAAAAGCGGATGCTACAATCGCATTAAAAGTAAGGTGTCTTACTATGAAAAGATTGATCAAGGAGTGAGTCCAAATGTCAGATAAGAAGAAACTGTTCGATACGAAAAAGGTCCGCCTGGGCATAGCGCCGATAGGCTGGTGCAACGATGACATGCCGGAGCTCGGCGCGGAGAATACGTTCAAGCAGACGGTCAGCGAGATGGCTCTGGCCGGATTTACCGGCTGCGAGATAGGCAACAAGTACCCGTCGGATCCCGCGGAGCTTAAACGTCAGCTTGACCTTCGCGGCATGAGGATAGCCAGCAGGTGGTTTTCTTCATTCCTGCTTACAAAGCCCTACGAAGAGGTGGAAAAAGAGTTCGTTAAGGAACTGGAGTTCCTTGCGGCTGTTGGCGCGGACCGCATAAACGTAAGCGAGCAGAGTTATTCCATACAGGGAAAGACGGATGTTCCTATCCTTTCCGGAGGACATAAACATATAATGGACGACGCGGAATGGGACAGGTTCTGCGACGGTCTGAGCAAGCTGGGAAGGGTGGCTCTTGCGCATGGATTCAAGCTTTGCTTTCACCATCACATGGGCACCGTTGTACAGACTGCGGAAGAGACCGACAGGATGATGGCAAACACCGATCCGGAGGCAGTGTTCCTCTGCTACGACACAGGGCACTTTACCTTTGCCGGCGAGGATCCCCTTGCAATGCTTAAAAAATATGTAGACAGGGTAGGCCACGTGCATCTTAAGGACATGAGGCTCCCTGTGGTAGAGCAGGCAAGGAAGAACAACTGGAGCTTCCTTACAGCGGTAAGGAACGGCGCATTTACCGTCCCCGGCGACGGCGGCGTGGATTTCGATCCGGTATTCGAAGTGCTGTCCAAAGCCGGGTATTCCGGATGGCTTCTTGTCGAGGCCGAACAGGATCCCGCCAAGGCGGATCCTCTGGAATACGCCATTAAGGCCAGAAAGTACATAGCGGAGCACACAGGGCTCTGACGAATCGGAAACAGGGGGTCCCAAATGACTTACATGAACAGGAATGCCGAGCTTAAGCGAGGCTATAACGTCTACATAGACGCCTCGACGGACGATCAAGGCACGCAGATGGACGTAGGTCTTCTTGTAATGGAAGAAGGCGACCGTTTCGTAATAGAAGAGCCCGAAAAGGAGTGCGCGGTACTGTTGTTCGAGGGCAATGTAACATATTGCTGGGATGGACGCGTATGCGAAGCCGAAAGGCCGGACTGCTTCCGTTACGAGGCATACTGCCTGCTGGCGCCGCGAAGGATGCATGTCGAGATAGTCGCTCACGCACACAGCGAGCTCTACATCCAGAAAACGGTAAACGACAGGGATTATGAGGCTGTAATGTTTACTCCCGATAAGGTCCAGACCCAGCATGCCGGAGCAAACGGCGAGCTGATGGGCTGCATGAAGAGGGAGATAAAGACCTTCTTTGACTACGACAACGCCCCGTTTTCCAACATGGTGCTCGGAGAGGTCCTCAGCTATCCCGGAAAATGGTCCAGCTATCCTCCCCATTATCATCCGCAGCCGGAAGTCTATTTCTACAGATTCGACTATCCCAAGGGATTCGGCGCAGGTTTTGCCAACGGAGAGATATATAAAACAGAACATAACGGCATGAGCATAATAAGGGAGGGCTTCCATTCGCAGGTGACTGCTCCGGGTTATGCCATGTGCTATTCCTGGGGCATACGCCATCTGGACGGAGATCCCTGGCTCAAGACCAGGATAGACGATCCGGATCACGAATGGCTCTGGAAGAATGATGCCAACGATCACATATTCAAAGGCTAAGGAGGTAATGCATGAAGACCGTAAGACTGACCATGGCTCAGGCCCTGGTAAGATTTCTGGAGAATCAGTACATAGCCTACGACGGAAAGGAGCACCGCTTCGTTGAAGGTGTGATAATGCTTCCCGGACACGGCAACGTGGTAGGTCTGGGACAGGCTCTTGCGCAGGAGGCGCACGGACTTAAGGTCTGGCAGGGCAAGAACGAGCAGGGCATGGCTCATACCGCTGTCGCCTTTGCAAGGCAGATGAAGCGCAAGAAGATAATCGCGGTCACCAGTTCCGTAGGGCCCGGTGCAGCAAACATGGTCACGGCGGCAGCCACCGCCACAGCCAACAACATACCGGTGCTTATACTGCCCGGCGACGTGTATGCGTGCCGTCAGCCGGACCCGGTGCTGCAGCAGGTCGAGCAGATCCACGATCTTTCGCTCTCTACCAACGACGCGTTCCGTCCGGTATGCCGCTACTGGGACCGTATAGTAAGGCCCGAGCAGCTGATGAGCGCCATGATAAGCGCCATGAGAGTCCTGACAGACCCGGCGAACACGGGGGCCGTATGCATAGCCATGCCGCAGGATGTGGAAGGCGAAGCTTACGACTACCCGGAGAACTTCTTCAGAAAGAGAGTGCACAGGCTTGCCAGAAGGCTGCCGGAACCGGAGGCGGTCGCCGAGGCTGCGGAAGTTATCAAGGCTGCGAAGAAGCCTGTAATGATATGCGGCGGCGGAGTGCGCTACAGCGAGGCTCACGAAGAGTTCAGAGAGTTTGCGGAAAAGACAGGAATCCCCTTCGGCGAGACCCAGGCGGGCAAGAGCGCCGTCGTATGGGACCATTGCCTTAACCTCGGCGGCATAGGTGTTACCGGATGCTCGGCCGCCAACGAGATAGCAAAGGAAGCCGACGTGATCATAGGCGTCGGAACAAGATATACGGACTTCACAACTTCTTCCAAGTGGCTGTTTAAGGACGGCGCAAAATTCGTAAACATAAATGTTTCCGAGTTCCAGGCGGTCAAGATGGATGCCGCCGTGCCTGTAGTTGCGGACGCCAAGAGGGCTCTTCCGGCACTGCTTAAAGCTTTGGACGGCTACAAGGCGCCGTATAAGGGAGAGATAGAAGCCGCAAGGGCCCGCTGGAAGAAGGAGCTTGCAAGGCTGGACGGCATAACCTTCGGACCGGACTATGTGCCGGAAGTAAACGATGCCAACGCGAAGTCCGCGTTCAAGTTTGCGGAGGACATGGGAGCGGATCTTACCCAGACTGCTGTCCTTGGCGTCATAAACGAGTGCATAGACCCCGAGGATGTAGTAATAGGAGCTTCCGGATCTCTTCCCGGAGACATGCAGCGTATGTGGAGGCCTAAGGCCGTAGATACTTACCATATGGAGTACGGGTACTCCTGCATGGGCTACGAGGTGTCCGGAGCGCTGGGCGTTAAGTACGCGGTGCCGGATCACGACGTTTACGCCATGGCGGGCGACGGAAGTTTCATAATGCTGCATTCCGAGATGCTTACCGCGCTTCAGGAGCATAAGAAGATAAACATCTGTCTGTTCAACAACGCAAGCTTCGGCTGCATAAACAACCTGCAGGTTGGCCACGGCAACGATACTCTCTGCACGGAGCTAAGGTTCCGCGGCGAGGACGGAGCACATTCCGGAAAGTTCATGCCTGTGGACTTCGCCAAGATAGCGGAAGGCTACGGATGCAAGGGCTACACCATCCACACGCTGGACGAGCTGCGCAGGGCGATAGCGGACGCCAAGAAGGTAGAAGGCGTTCCGGTGCTCTTCGACATAAGAGTTCTTCCGAAATCCATGACAGAGGGCTACGGCTCCTGGTGGAGAGTGGGCGATACCGAAGTAAGCGAGAACCCCAGGAACACCGCCGCGTACAAGGATCATCTGGAGCACGTAAAAGATGCGCTCAAGTTCTGATCCCGCTTATGTGTAACAATAGGTCAGTAAACCGTTAAGGAGGCAATAAATTGGACAAGGTTCTTAAGATAGGAATAGTAGGCTGCGGAGCCATAGGCAAGGATCACTGCCGCAGGATCATGGAAAAAGTGCCCGGGGCGACGGTAGTTGCAGTAAGCGACTATGTTCCGGCAGCCGCGGACGATCTTGCTGCTAAATACGGCATCAGGTCCTTCGGAAACGACTGCAAGGGTATGATAGCGGACCCGGAAGTGGAAGCAGTAGTCATCACTTCCATAGACCCCACTCATCATGATTATGTAATGGAGACACTGAAGTACAAGAAGTGGTGCTTCTGCGAAAAGCCGCTGTCCCAGAATGCTAAGGACTGCGAGGACATAATCAACAGAGAGCTGGAGATAGGAAAGCGCATGGTACAGGTAGGATTCATGCGCCGCTACGACCGCGGTTACGCGGAGATGAAGCGCATAATCGACTCCGGCGAGATAGGCGCCCCGCTGCTTATCAAGGCTTGCCACAGGAACGTATCCCAGGGGCCCGGCTTTAAGACCGAGAACGGCATTACCAACGTGGCCATCCACGAACTGGACATCTGCCGCTGGCTGCTGGGCGATGAGTACGAAGACGCCCAGTGCGTGCGCGTAAGGCAGAGCGCTAACTCTAACAAAGGCTACGATAATCCGCAGGTAGTGCTTCTCAGGACCAAGAAGGGCTGCTTCATAGATGTGGAGGTGCAGGTGGCCGATGGTTACGGTTACGACATCCAGTGCGAGGTGGTCTGCGAGAATGGTACGGTCAAGCTTCCGGATCCCTACGCCGTGGTGCGCAGGAATCGTCCTGCAGGTTGGGACAGTGTTGCTCCGGCGGAGTGCATGCCTATCATGACGGATTGGAAGGAACGTTTCATAGAGGCATACGACATAGAGCTCTGCAGTTGGGTGGAGACCATTCACGCAGGGGAGCTTAAAGGACCCTCCGCATGGGACGGCTATGTGGCCTGCGTTGCCGGAGACGCTCTTAACGCGTCCCGCGGAACATCGCAGTTCCTTAAGGTGCAGACGATGGAGAAGCCGGATCTTTACAAATAGACAACGGTTTTCCCGGCAGTAAAAAAAACAGAAGAGGGCGCCCTGTGAGAGCGCCCTCTTTTAATTATTTGCGTAAAATTTGCGTAGATTTTCGCCAGGTTTTTCGGGCTCCGTGGGGCGTAAAACGCGAAATATGCCATTTTTATAATGGAAAGTAGTATTTTTGGTGCATTGTATAAAATAAACAATACAAATTTGCGGTGATTTTATTGACGGTTTGCGCCAGTATGTTATAATTTAAACGAGTAAAAAGAACGGATACGTTTTCGTTGGAAAGGAGATAAGGACGTGAAAACAAGCAGACCTCGTCATCCTCTCACCAAGACCAGGCTAAAGAACCAGATCCTCAGCGTCATTAAGAACCCGTTCAATATCGTTGTGGCGATCAGTCTTATAGTTCTGTTCTGTCTGATAGTGATCCCGCTTCTCCAGATGATCGCTTCTACGTTTACCGTGGCCAAAGGTGAGCTCCGCAGGATTCCCGGTGCCCAGGTAGGCGATTTTACCCTTTATTACTGGAAGTACCTTCTTACCGGTACCATGGCAAGCGCCACTCTGTGGATACCGCTTAAGCACTCCGTCATAATCGCATTCTTTACTGTACTGGTAAGCGTTCCTCTGGGCAGCATCCTCGGCTGGCTGGTGGCCCGTTCCGACATTCCCTGCAAGAAACTGCTGGGAATGCTTGTAGTCATTCCGTACATGATCCCGTCCTGGTGCAAATCACTGTCGTGGCTTGCGGTGTTCCGCAACAGCACCTCGGGCTCCTCGGGCTTCCTGGAAGGCCTGGGCCTGCACATACCGGACTGGCTGGCTTACGGCCCTGTAGCCATAGTCCTGTGCATGTCGCTGCACTACTACGCATTCTCTTACATCCATGTACAGTCGGCGCTGCGCTCCATCAACTCCGAGCTGGAGGAGATGGGCGAGATATGCGGAGCTACCAAACCGCAGATCCTTAAGTCGATAACCATTCCGCTCGTTCTTCCGAGCGTTCTCTCCGCAATAGTAATGACTCTCAGCAAGTCCATAGGTACCTACGGCGTTGCCGCAAACCTGGGCAACCGCATAGGTTACTTTACACTTGCAACAAAGATGAAGAACTTCATCAACGGCAGCCCTCAGAACGTAGGCTTTGCAATGAGCATCATACTGATAGCTCTGGCTGCCCTGATAATATTCGCGAACCAGCGCATAGTCGGCGTCCGCAAGAGCTACGCCACCATAGGAGGCAAGGGTGGACGCACCACTCCGATGCGCCTGGGCAAGGCAAAGATCCCGCTTCTTATATTCGTAAGCCTGTTCCTTGTCTTCGCAATGGTAATGCCCATGTTCGTACTGGTAATGGAGACGTTCCAGATCAACACAGGCGCAGGCTACGGAGCTTCCAACCTTACGCTCTATAACTGGATAGGCACAGATTCCGAACTGGCTCCGTATTACACGAGCTACGTAGGGATCTTCCATAACCCGGAATTCGGAAAAGCAGTCTGGAACACCATCAGGCTTACCGTGATAGCATCCGTGATAACCGCCCTCTGCGGTCAGTTCCTTGGCTACATAACAACAAGGGGGCGCGGAAAGTGGTTCGGCGGGCTTACTGAACAGCTGGTGTTCATACCTTACCTGATGAGCGGAATAGCGTTCTCGTCCATGTACGTGGCGATGTTCAGCCAGCCCAGGCTCGGCGGTATCATCCCGACGCTCTACGGAACGTTCACGCTGATAGTACTTACCAGCGTTGTAAAGCACTTCCCGTTCGCCAGCAGGTCCGGGACCGCAAACATGATGCAGATAGCCGTCGAGCTGGAGGAAGCCGCCGAAATAAACGGCGCGGGCTTCGGAAAGAAGCTCTCCAGGATAGTCCTTCCGCTCGCCAAGAACGGATTCATCTCAGGATTCATGCTGACGTTCATAAGCATTGCCAAAGAGCTGGATCTGATAATCATAATGATGGACAAACGTACGACGACGATGTCCTATCTGGCGTTCACTTACTCGCAGGACGGAATGAACCAGATGGCGGACGCCATCTCGGTCTGCGTGCTGCTGTTCATACTGGTGTGCTACATAGTGGCCAACCGCTTCGGAGCCGACATCGGCAAGTCCTGGTAGATGTAAGGAAGGTGCAACATGAGCAGAATAGAACTCAAACACATCGATAAATTCTACGGCGACAATCACGTTCTTCGCGACATCAATCTGGTAATAGAAGACGGAGACTTCATGACGCTGCTGGGACCTTCCGGCTGCGGAAAGACCACGACGCTGCGTGTGATATCCGGTCTTGAAAAGCCTCAGAACGGAACGATGACCATAGACGGCGAGGAGATAATAAACGCAGCCGACGCTTATTTCGCTCCGCCCAGCAAAAGAGGCCTGAACCTGGTATTCCAGTCTTACGCACTGTGGCCGCACATGACCGTCCGCGAGAACATAGCATTCGGCCTTAAGATCAAGAAACTCTCCAAGGAAGAGATAAACAAAAGGATACAGGATGCGCTCCGCATGATGAGGATAGAAGAGTACATAGACCGCTATCCCAACGAGCTTTCCGGAGGACAGCAGCAGCGTGTGGCAATAGCAAGAGCCGTTGCTTCCAATCCTCAGCTTCTGCTTCTGGACGAGCCTCTTTCCAACCTGGACGCAAGGCTGAGGGTAGACATGAGATCGGAGCTTCAGCGCATCCATAAGGAACTGGGGACCACGATCATATATGTTACTCACGACCAGGTGGAAGCGCTTACGATGTCCACGAAGATAGCGCTGTTCAAGGCCGGCGAGCTGAGCCAGGTAGCTCCTCCCATGGAGCTGTACATGAACCCGATAGACCTTCAGGCAGCGGACTTCATAGGCAACCCCAGGATCAACTTCCTGGAGGGCAAGGCCCGCAGGGAGGGCTCTAAGATGTACGTAAGCTGCGAGCTGGAAGATTACGTATTCGACGAGCAGGACTTTACGAACGAGACCATACCCGAAGGCGAGTTCGCCTGCGTGGTGGCCATAAGGCCGGAGCAGATACACATCGATACCCAGCCGGGCGCAGGCCGCATACCTGTTCAGGTATATTCCAATCAGCCCGCGGGCTCGGAGACCCTTGTATCTCTTAAGAAGGGCGACAGCCACTTCCTGTCCAAGCAGATAGGCCTTGCGCACTACAAGCTGGACCAGGAGGTCTACGTAACAGTAGCTCCGGAAAAGATCAATGTTTATAACGCGGAGACCACGCGCCTGATAAAGCGTGCCCGCTGATTATAAAGTCCATAACGCAAAAGACAGCTGGATCATTTCATGAAAGGAGAATATTAATCATGAAGACACGCAGAGCATTGGCATTGGTGCTGGCACTGTGCATGGTCATCGGTCTTGCCGCTTGCGGCACACCGGCTAACAACGGAGGCAACAATACCACGCCCGAAAACAACAACAACGTGGAGCCCGCCCCCGGAAAGGACGACTCCAAATTCTTCGGTCCCATCTACGATGAGTGGAGCGACATGACCGACGAACAGCTCTACGAAAAGGCTAAGGAAGAGCTGAAGAACGGCGGCGCTATCAACGTCTACGCTACATCCTCCAAGATGCTCAAGGACAAGGAAACGTTCGAAGAGGCATTCCCCGGACTTACCGTGGAGATCATGGACCTGGACAACGACGAAGTACTTCAGAAGTGCGTACAGGAAGCCAGAGCTAACAACGTTCTGGGCGATGTGCTTCAGGTAAAGGACGTTAACGGCGATGTGTTCTATCAGTATTACGAGGAAGGCATAATCGCTCCGTTCTATCCCAAGGACATCTGCGCCCACATCAACAAGGACCTGCTTAAGTACGGTTATCCGCTCTATGCGTCCCAGTCCTTCTGGTATTACAACACCGAAGCATTCCCGGACGGACAGCCCATCAACAGCTGGTGGCAGCTGATCGAAAAGGATGACGCAGGCAATCAGAAGTACAGACTCTTTACCAAGGAGATCGGTTCCGAGACCGCATACCTCTCCATCTTCGCAAGCTTCATAGCCAACGCGGACAAGATGGCTGCGGACTACAAGGCAGTATACGGCAAGGATCTTGAGTACACCTACGATGCAAGCAAGTTCAATTTCGCGGTTCCCGAGAAGAACGCAGGCGTTGAGTACCTGTGGAGATTCTCCCAGATGAAGATAACGTTCATCGGCGACGGCGACGAGCTGGTAGCTGCGGTCAACAACTCCACCAAGGACGACCCGGCATTCGCTCTTGCTTCCGCAGGAAAGATCACCAACCGCGATGATTCCGGATACAAGATCGCATGGATAGTCCTCAATCCGTACAACGGACTGCAGAACCTTGAGTACATGTATCTTGTAAACAACTGCAAGCACCCGGCCGGCGCACGTCTGTTCATCAGATTCGTCACCGGCGGTGCGGACGGCAACAGCGGCGGATTCAAGCCCTTCCAGAAGGAAGGAAACTGGCCCGTACGTGACGACGTAAAGGACAAGAAGAACGACATGACTCTTAAGGAACTCAACGCTCTGGCGCCGGATCTGAAGACCATCTACGATCTGTTCCTGGATGCTCAGGACATGTGGAACTACTGGCTCAGCCAGAACCCGAACATAACTAGATAATAGCTGTCTGGCGCTTTACAATTGCCGCGGGGCGGACGTTTGACCGCCCGCCTCGCGGTGCCGTATGAAAAGGATGCCCCATGGGAAGACCCGAGGACGGGCTGGATTCGTTCGAAAGGGAAAGAATACAGCAGGAGAAAAAAAGAAAGAGCGAGGAGAGAAGCAAAAAGTTCTGGAGCACATTTCTGTTCACTGAGAACGGAAAGCCCAAGAGCGGTTTTCTTATTTATACTTTCTGCCTTGCGATAGCCTTCTTCGCTTTCCATTACGCATCGTTCTACTTCATCATCGACTGGCTGGAGCCCGTTACAAGAGGCTGGCCCGTCGTTTTGGGGAACCTTACCGGATCTGTCATCTGCAGCGTTCCGCCGCTTCTGATAGGGTGCCTGCTGCACAGATGGTTCTCCGACAAGCGCCTGATGCTGGGTACGTACATCTGGCTGGCGCTTCTTGGTGCGGCATCGGTCGTTACCATGGCCGTAATGCTTAAGGGTACCGGATCCATGCCCGAATTTCTTAAGTTTTTCTGCTGGTTCATAATCATTCCGCTGATGCTGGGCCTGATAGTCTTCTTCCGCCTTTACAAGAGGGACTACAGACCTGCGGCGCCTAAGGAAGAAGAACCGGAGTACAAGAAATACATCCGCCGCGGATGAGAGGAGTTGCAGATGATAAGTGCTGTAATGTTCGATATGGGAGGCACGCTCGAGGATGTTTATGTGGACGCCGAGTCGGAATGGGCCGCCATCGATAAGTTGAATGAAATGCTTAAAGATGCAGGGCTCGATCCTGGCGTGGACAGAAAAGAACTTAAATGCCGCGTAGATGCCGGATGGAAAGAATACAGCGCTTTCCGCGACGCTTCCGATGTAGAGCTTAAGCCGGTTCCGATATGGCGCGATTACGCGCTGAAAAGTTTCGGATTCCCGGAAGAAAAGCTGGAACCCGTGTGCGAGCCGATTGCGCACATGTGGGAAATTACTCATTATCACCGCGCTCTACGTCCCCGTGTGGCCGAGATGCTGCAGGGACTTGAGGACCTGGGTCTTAAGCTTGGAATAATAAGCAACACAGCTGCTATGTATCAGGTGTTCGACAGCCTGGACGAGTACGGAATAAGGGACTTCTTCTCCGATGTTACGCTCTCTTCCGTAACGGGCCTGCGAAAGCCCCTGCCGGACATATTCTATGTATCCGCCCGCCAGCTGCGGGTGGATCCCAGGGACTGCGTTTACGTAGGCGATACCGTCTCCAGAGACATAATAGGGTCCAAGAGGGCGGGATTTGCCTGCGCCATCCAGATAGGCTCCAAGCTGACCTGCGAAAAGGACTGCGGCGTAGTCCGCGAGTTCGAGCCTGACCATTTGATAAGCGACATATACGACGTATATCCCATAGTAAAGGGAATGCTCGATAAAAGATAAAAAAACGGTCTTCCGCCATGCGCGTAAGACCGTTTATCGTACCGTGAAAACTGAATGAAAAGTGTGCTATATGTGCCTGCAGGACCTGCGTTCTATCAGGGCGGGGGATATTATCCTGTGCGAGTAGCCGGACAGTTCGTTGGTGATCTTGTCCAGAAGGGTGTCCACAGCAACGGAGGCAAGCAGCTTCTTGGGCTGTTCTATGGTGGTAAGATCTATCCTGGGCAGTCCGCTGTCGCGGATGTTATCGAATCCCAGAAGGGATATGTCGTCAGGGATGTTTATCCCCAGTTCTTCCGCGGCCTGCATTATTCCCAGCGCATTGGTGTCCGTTGCCGCGAAGATCGCCGTGTAGCCGCGCTCCTGCTGGAAGAGCTGCATGGCCTGCTGGTATCCGTACTTAATGGTAGTGGAAGAGAACATGTTGTTGCAGTACTGCTCCTTAAGCCCGTGTTCCTTGCAGAAGGCCGCGTATCCGTCGGCGCGGAGCTGATGGGTGGTGCTGCCGCGTCTGCGCCCGAAGTACAGGATGTCTCTGTGACCGAGTTCGTAGAGGTACTCCATTCCTATCTGTGCTCCGCGGAAATTGTCCACGGAAACGTAGCTCTCAGGTGCTTCCCGGAGGTTCTCACCTACAAATACCGTAGGGATGCGGCTGAGGTAGGGTTCCAGCAGCGCATAGCTGTCGGCCATGGCAGGAAGCAGTAGTATGCCGTCGACCTGGCGGGCTATCATTAGTTCGAACTGTTCGCGTTCCTGCTCGGGATCCCCGGAGGAGTTGCAGAGGACTATGTTGTAGCCGCGGGCTCTTACCTGGCGGTCTATGTGATAAGCCATTTCGGACATGAACGGGTTGTTGATGCTGGGGAGTATGAGGCCGAGGAGCTTGGTGCTCTTCATTACCATGGCTCTTGCCACGGTGTTGGGCATGTAGTTCATCTCCCTGCACATGCGTATTATGCGTTCGCGTGTTTCCTCGCTGATCTCCGGGCTGCCGGAAAGAGCTCTGGATACGGTGGAGTAGGATACGCCGGCTGCTTTGGCAACATCTTTGATGGTCACACTCTTCATGTAGATACCTCTTAACGAAAATTTCCGTTACATTTACGCAAATATTTTATTACAAAATTTTCGTAAATGCAATAGCAAAGTGGAAACAAAATAGATTTTTTAACAAGAAGCGCGGTTCGAAGCCGGATATCGGAACGATATGCCTTTAAATATTAAAGTTTCAGTGTATTCGGGCTTTGGCGCAAACGCGCCGGATAAGTCCCGGACACTTGCGTAGATAAGTTCCCGGCCTTGCTTTGAAGCCTGGTTCCGCAACAAAAACGATGTTTTTAATCTTGACCTTACGACAAAAATCGTTTATATTTAACTTAGAAATTAACGCAAACGTTTGAGTATATTTACAGCCGGAAAGGAGGGCGCAGGAATGATCAAGGCAGTACTGTTCGATCTGGGAGGTACTCTTCACCGCGGTTCGGTCCCTCCGGGACGGGACATCTGGTTCGCCAGAAGGATAATCGACAGGCTCCGGGATTACGGCATTAAGCTCCCGGTCAGCCCGGAAGACTTTGCCGTAAGTCTTCCTGTAAATGCAGAGGAGTACAAGGCCCATTCCGAGAAGACTCTAAGGGAATATCCTGCGGCCAGGATCTGGAGCGAATACTATCTTAAGGGCATGGGAATAAGCGAGGAACAGCTCGGACCCATGGCGGAGGAACTCGGATTTCTGTACGATTACGAAAGGCCTATGGTAATGAGACGCCCGCACCTTAAGCAGACAATGGAGACGCTTAAGGGAATGGACTTAAAGCTCGGGATCATAAGCAACATTATATCGCGCTCCGTAGTTCCGCATTTCCTTGCGGAGTACGGCATACTGGACCTTATGGACTGTGTGGTCACATCGGCCGGCACCGGGATCAGAAAACCTTCGCCGGAGATCTTCCGCATAGCGGAAAAGCAACTGGACCTTAAGCCGGAGGAACTGTGCTACGTAGGAGACACGATCTCCCGTGACGTGATAGGCACCAGGAACGCCGGCTGGAAGCTGATGATAAGGATAAGCGAGCCCAACACCGCTCACAGGGACAAGGGGCTGGAGAACTCAGGATACGAACCGGACTACAAGATCTCCGATCTGTCGGAGATCCCGGCTATCATAGAAACAGAAAACGCACGGTAACTGGAGGAAAACAAAATGGCAAACATAATCGATACAGTATTCTTCGATGTCGGCGCAACTCTCCGCTATGTGGTGGAGGATCCGGAATTCGCTGCCGCTGCCGAGAAAGAACTTATGGAGCTTGTAGGTGCCAGGGAGGATCACGACACGTTCTTCGAAAAGCTTACCGCTAACTGGAACAGATACCGTAAGTGGGCCAAGACGGAACTTCTGGACGTTTCGGAGATGGAACTGTGGCTGCAGTATCTGCTCCCGGATTACCCGGCGGAGAAGGTGGCGCCAAATGCCGCCCGTCTTACCCGTCTTTGGAGAGACCACGACGGACGCCGCGTGGTACACGACGGCACGCTGGAAACATTAAGAGAGCTTCAGCGCCGCGGATATAAACTGGGAATAATAGCAAACACAGTAACAGAGACCGAGATCCCGGACTGGATGTGCCGGGACGGCGTGGCGGACTGCTTCAAGACCGTCATTCTTTCCTCCAAGGTAAGGCTTCGCAAGCCGGATCCTGCGATCTACCTTCTCGGCGCACGCTGCATAGGTTCCGACCCTGAAAAGTGCGCTTATGTAGGAGACAACCCTGTCCGCGACGTTGAGGGCGCAAAGGACGCGGGCTTCGGCGCCATGGTGCTGTTCGAGGACGCAGGTACTGCGGACCGCGAAGGCAAGGCTCCTACGGTCCTTCCGGATTACAGGATAAAGTCCATACCGGAGCTTCTGGATCTTTTCCCGCCGCTCAAGTGAGGTAACGACATGGCAGAGATAAAAGGCGTATTTTTCGATCTTGGAGGGACGCTGCGCATTGCTTATGATCTGCCGTCCCACCAGGAGAAAGCTAAAAGGCGGATGGCGGAACTGGCCGGCCGGGATGACGCCGACGCCTTCCTTGCAATGGTTGAAGAGCGATACGTTCCGTACAGGGACTGGGCGCTTCCGGGGTGCCGGGAGAGCAGCGATTTCGAGCTCTGGCACAAATGGCTCCTTCCGGAGATGCCGGCAGATCAGATGGAGAAGATCTGCCACGAGCTTACCTACCAGTACAGGCAGGTAAAGGGCTTCCGCTGTGTCGTGGAAGGCGGCAGGGAAGTAATAAAGATACTCCACGCCAGAGGCTATAAACTGGGCATAATATCCAACCTTATAGGGGAGACCGAGATCCAGGACTGGCTTAAGGATGACAGGCTGGAGGATTATTTCGACGCGCTGGTGCTGTCCCCGGTCTGCGGCATAAGAAAGCCTGATCCCAGAGCCTACCTTATGGGCTGCGAACAGCTTGGCCTTAAGCCGGATGAGTGCGCTTCCGTGGCGGACAATCTCAACAGGGACATAACCGGAGCCATAGCCGCGGGAATAGGAGCCAACATCCTGTTCATAAGCGAAAAGAAGCTGGCCAAGAGCGTCATAACAGACGAAAACAGACCGGACTACATAGTCCACAGGTTCGTGGACATACTGGACATTCCGATACTCGGAGGAGTCAGATGAAGAACATAGACACCCTTTTCATAGACCTCGGCGATACTTTCAGGGTGATCAGAAAGGACGAGGCATACCAGAGAGAGGCCATGACAGTGATAGCAAACTGTCTGGGCGTTAAGGAAGACCCGGAGGAGTTCTATCATAACGTGATAGAGCCCCGCTACGACAAGTACCGCGAGTGGGCACTGCACTTCTACTGCGAAGCTCCCGTGGACGTTCTGTGGACAAGATGGCTGGCATTCGATTTCCCCAAAGAGCGCGTGCTTAAGCACGCCGCGGAGATGACCTACGCCTACAGAAAGACCAAGGGCGAGCGCGTCGTCACCGACGGAGGAATAGAGACAGTAAAGGAACTTTATAAAAGGGGCTACACGCTGGCTATCGTAAGCGATCTTGTGGGAACGGAAGAAGTAGACGAGTGGCTTGACAAGGATCAGCTGAGGCCGTATTTCAAGAGCGTCCAGCAGTCGTCCGTGTGCCTTATCAGAAAGCCTCACCCTGCAATATATTATTACGCGCTGGAAGAGACCGGCTCCGATCCTGCCCGCACATGCTACGTGGGCGACAATCTCAACAGGGACATCGTAGGCGCAAAGGCCGCGGGTCTGGGAATGACCATAGGTGTGCGCTATCCCGGCAAGAAACCTCAGGAGGTCACCGAGGAGAACAAGCCGGATCTGTTCATAGATCATTTCGCAAAGCTGCTGGACATTTTCCCGCCGCTTAAGTAAGGAGGCATAAAGATGGGTAAGTTTCACGGAGGAGACGCACTGGCGAAGGCCGTGGAAAACGCATACAAAGACGGGCAGACCGATTATTCGCTGGAGCCCATGGTCCTGGAGGACGAGGCCGGCCGGCCTGTCGGAAGGATAAAGGACGGGGACAAGGTCGTGTTCTGCTGCCGCCGCGGAGAAAGGGAGATAGAGCTTACAGAGGCCTTTACGGACCCGGAATTCAAGCACTTCCCCAGAGAATACATGAAGGACCTTGAGTTCGTGATCATGACCATGTATCACGAGAAACTCAAGAACCTTCCCATAGCATTTGCGCCGGAGAGAGTCCAAAAGCCTCTTGCTCAGGTTCTGTCCGAGGCGGGCCTTAAGCAGTTCCACTGCTCCGAGTCCGAGAAGTTCGCGCATGTTACATTCTTCTTTAACGGCGGATACAACCAGCCTTTCCCGGGAGAGACGGATCTCTGCATCCCGTCCCCCAAAGGCATTCCGTTCGATCAGAAGCCGGAACTCAGCCTGCCTGCTGTGGCAGATAAAGTTAAGGAAGCCGCGGACCAGGGGTACGACTTCATCGTTACCAATTTCGCCAACGGCGACGTAATAGGCCATACGCAGAACACCGAGGCAAAGCTTAAGGCAGCTTCTGTAATAAGCAAGTATGTGGACGAGGTCGCTCACTATGCCAAGGGAAAGGGTTATCTGGTGGCAGTCACCGCAGACCACGGAAACATAGAGACACTGTATACTAAGGACGGAAAGCCCCACGGAGCGCACACCACCAACCTGGTTCCGTTCGTGGTACTGGATCCCAAGGGCAGGGACATGAAGCTACGCGACGGCAGGCTTGGAGACATCGCTCCGACCGTCCTGAGCGTGCTCGGCATAGAAAAAGCCGCCGAGATGAGCGGCAGCAGCCTTATAGAGACAAAAGGCATCACCAACGAAAAGATGATGCTGATAATACTTGACGGCTGGGGCTTTGGCACCGGAGACGACGGCGACGCCATATTCCTTGCCGACACTCCGGGCTGGGACGCCATGCTGGCGAACTATCCGAACAGTAAGCTGAGGGCTTCCGGAGAGGATGTAGGACTTAAGGCCGGCAAGGCAGGCAACTCCGAGGCCGGCCACAACAACATAGGCGCAGGTCGCATAGTGGCTCAGGACGACGTACGCATGGACAACGCCATAAACGACGGATCCTTTAAGACCAACCCTGTCTTCCTGCACGCAATAGAAGGCGCAAGGAAGGACGGAAGACCGCTTCATCTTATAGCGCTCCTTACTGAAAAGTCCAGCCACGGATGCATAGACTACCCGCTGATGCTTAC
>JAILDA010000003.1 GCA_024689865.1 Clostridia bacterium
TACCTTGCTCTTGTCCAGATTCCTTACGAAATCCCTGACTTCCGGGTCTATGCTGAATGCGTAGTAGGAGTTGCCAAGGAACAGCACGTCCACCGGCTCTTCCACCGGGCAGCTGATCGGGAGCGCCTCCGCTCCGACGGCTTTGGCAACAGCCTCTGCCAGCTTCTTTGTATTTCCGGTCTTTGTGTAGTATCTTACTGCGATCTTCATTATATGTGACATCCTTTCCGTTCCGGCCTCAGCCGGATAAGAAACTTTTCCCGTGCTTTACAGAGCGGCTGCTACTGCCTTCTTAACGTCCTCCATGTCCACGGTGGGCTCGAATCTGGCGATGACCTTGCCTTCGCGGTCCACGAGGAACTTGGTGAAGTTCCACTTTATGTATGCCTTGTCGCCGAAGACCTTGTTGTTCATTTCCGCGAACTTGTTGAGCGCCGCGTTCTTAAGTCCCCTGCCGAAGCCTTCGAAAGGCTTTTCGGTAGCAAGATATACGAACAGCGGGTCTGCGTTCTCGCCGTTTACATCGATCTTGGTGAACTGCGGGAACTCGGTACCGAAGTTGATGGCACAGAAATCGCTTATCTCCTTGTCGGTTCCGGGAGCCTGGTTGGCGAACTGGTTGCAGGGGAAATCCAGGATCTCGAATCCCTTATCTCTGAACTCTGCGTACATTGCCTCCAGCGGATCGTAGTGCGGTGTGAATCCGCATCCGGTAGCGGTATTAACGATAAGAAGCACCTTCCCATGATAATCTGCCAGGCTTACGTCTTTTCCGTCCATGTCCTTTACCGTGAAATCGTATACAGTCTTCATTTTGCGTTTCTCCTTTTCTTTATGATTTTAATTGTTTATGCTGCGGTTATCTGTCTACTGTAATTTGCATCTGCGCTCGTCGAGCAATTCGTAAAGCAGTTCGTGGAGCATCTTAGCCTTTTCCGGCGGCAGATCCACACAGCCTGCAACGCTTAAGGGAATGTCCTTTGCCTTGTCCTGAAGAGCCCTGCCCTTTTCGGTAAGCGTTATCAGTACCACCCTGTCGTCCGCTTCGCTGCGGCGCTTTTCTATGTAACCCTCCTGCTGCATCTTCTTAAGCAGCGGGGATATGGTGCCGTTGTCCAGCATCAGTCTGTCGCAGAGCTCTCCGACGGTGATACCGTCCTGCTCCCACAGCACCAGGAACGTTATGTACTGGGTATATGTAAGCCCAAGCGGCTTAAGAAGCGGTGTATAGAGGTTAACTACGCATCTTGCGGCGGCATAAAGCGGAAAGCACAGCTGATGCTTCAGTTTCATGGCCTCGCGGTGATCATATTCCATACGATTTCCTCCTGTTATGTTTGATGCGATTGTATTTTATCAAATATATTTTTCTTTGTCAAGCAGAAAACAAAATGATCTCTTACTTACCCTTCTTGTTCCGCACGGGTACGGCGATTGTACTTTCAAGTTCTGGAAGAATCCTGTATAATAATATTAATTATCGGTTTGTGCGGGACCATATCCGCAAGGAGAAAAGACCATGAGATCAAAAGTTTATTTTACCAGAGACCTCAGCCCGGAAAAGGTCGTAGAAATGTATGATGCGCTCGGCATAGAGCTTCCGGGCAAAGTAGCTGTTAAGCTCCACTCCGGAGAAAAAGGTAATCAGAACTTTCTGGGACCGGATTTCTGGAGACCGATGATAGATAAGATCGGCGGTACCGTAGTAGAATGCAACACTGCATACGGCGACGCTCACGGCGGAGTAAGAGACCATACCGCATCGCACCTGAAGCTTATAGAAGACCATGGCTGGAACAAATACTTTACCGTGGACCTTATGGATGCGGAAGGCCCGGACATTGTCTGGGACATCCCGGACGGCAAGGTGCTCAAGGAAAACAAACTGGGCAAGAATATCCTCAACTACGATTCCATGCTGGTGCTGGCGCACTTTAAGGGTCATCCCATGGGCGGCTACGGCGGAGCGCTCAAGCAGCTTGCAATAGGATGCGCTTCAGCTGCAGGCAAGGCTCTGATCCATTCCGGCGGAGCGACAGAGAGCAACATAGAAGCCTGGAACCTTCACGCAGCGCAGGATAATTTCTGCGAAGCCATGGCAGACGCCGCTGCGTCCGTAGTAAGGCATTTCGAAGGCAGGATCGCTTTCATAAACGTAATGAAGAACTTGTCCGTGGACTGCGACTGCTGCGCTGTTGCGGAAGCCCCCTGCATGAAGGACATAGGAATGCTGGCATCTCTGGATCCGGTTGCCATCGACCAGGCCTGCATAGATCTTGTCTATGCTGCAAAGGATGATCCGGGACAGAAACACTTCCTTGAGCGCGTGGAATCGCGTCACGGCGTGCACACCATAGAAGCTGCTGCCGATCTTGGTTACGGAAGCCGCGAGTATGAACTTATAGAGCTCTGATAATGACAAAAAAACATAAAGACGGGCACTGCCCGTCTTTTTTATTTCATTTTCCTGATCAACGGAATCGAATGGATGCACAAACACCGTGCC
>JAILDA010000034.1 GCA_024689865.1 Clostridia bacterium
CCTTACAACTTTGTAGACCGCGACCATGCCGAAGACAGGCGTGCGGCGGTGCTTAAGGCTTACGATGCAGACTGGTACCTGGCAAGCGCCAACGCCATGACCGAGGACGGAGTAATTATAAACATCGACGGCAATTCCAACCGTGTATCCGCCATCGCGCAGGGGCCCAGACACGTGCTCTTCATCGTGGGCATGAACAAGATCTGCAAGGACGTGGACCACGCCATGAAGAGGGCCAGAAACGTTGCGGCGCCTATAAACGCTCAGCATTTCGGACTGGATACACCTTGCGCAAAGACGGGTTCGTGCTTCAACTGCAAGTCGCCCGACACAATTTGCTGCCAGTTCCTGATCACGCGTTTTTCCAGGCACAAGGGCCGCATCAAAGTAATACTCGTAAACGATTCTCTGGGCTTCTGATAAACTCGGAGGACCCGTGCCGCGGAGGGTGCGCCCCGCGGCGGCAGAACGAAGGAAACAATGTCCGATAAAGAACTAAAACAGAACACAGCTGCGTCCGCACAGAGGCTGGATCCTCCGGCGGAGCAGGGACTAAGCTCGGCTCAGGCTAAGGAAAGGCTTGCGGCCGGGCTTTCCAACGTATCCTCGGTCTCCGGCGGCAGAAGCGCATGGGAGATAATAAAGGACAATCTGTTTACGTTCTTCAACCTTATATTTGCCGTGCTGGCGGCGCTTCTTATAATCGCAGGGTCCTACAAGAGCCTTACGTTCCTGCCGGTGGTGATCGCGAACATTGTGATAGGTACGGTGCAGGAGCTTCGCGCCAAGAAGACGCTGGACCAGCTGAGCCTGCTCAACGAGCCGAAGGCCAAAGCCGTCCGCGACGGCGCGGTCGTGGATCTTCCGGCGGAGCAGCTGGTGCTGGATGACATAGCCGTGTTCGGGCAGGGCTCGCAGATCTGCGCGGACGCCGTGGTAAAGAGCGGCGAGGTATCCGTAAACGAATCCCTTATAACAGGCGAGACAGCCGAGATAAAAAAGAGGCCTGGCGACGAGCTGTTCTCCGGCAGTTTCGTTGTGTCCGGCGAATGCCGCGCCAGGCTGGACAAAGTAGGAGACGATTCCTACGCGGCAAGGCTTACCGTAATGGCCAAGGCCACGGAGCACAAGGAACGCTCGGAGATGATGCGGGTGCTCAACCGCATAGTGGGCGCCGTGGGCATAATCATAATCCCCGTAGGCATAGCGCTGTTCTGCCAGCAGTACTTAGGTGCGGGCAGAGACTTTTCCGGAAGCATAGTGTCCATGGTGGCCGCGGCGATCGGCATGATCCCGGAGGGGCTGTATTTCCTTACAAGCATAGCTCTTGCGGTAAGCACGGTAAGGCTTGCGCAGCGCCGCGTTATGCTGCACGACATGAAGAGCATAGAGACGCTTGCCCGCGTGGACGTGCTCTGCCTGGACAAGACCGGGACCATAACGGACAACGGAATGACGGTAAACGGTTTGGTGAACATGTGCGGCAGGCTGCCGGGCGACGCGGAACACCTTTCGGACGAAAAGCTTAAGTCGCTGATCGCTGCTTTCGTTTCCGCCATGCCCAAGGGCAACATTACCGACGAGGCGCTTAAGGCGTGGTTCGCCGGCGGCGCGGCCGCGGACAGTCAGGGAAAGCTTCACAAGGCCGAAGATGCGGACGACAGCTTCCCGGAGATCACGGACATAGAGCCGTTCTCTTCCGTGTATAAATACGCTGCCGCAAGGATAGGCGGCAAACGATACCTCCTTGGAGCACCTGAGATGGTGCTTGGTCCGGGTTTCGAACGCATTAAGGACAAGGTGGACGGATACAACGCTCAGGGTTTCCGTACTCTGCTGTTTGCTAAGCAGTACGACGCGGATTCCCCGGAGGAGCTGGGGCTCATCCTGCTGGAAAACAGCGTCCGCAAGACCGCTCCTCAGACTTTTGCGTACTTTAAGGAACAGGGCGTGGACATAAAGATAATCTCCGGCGACAACCCGCTTACAGTCTCCAGGGTGGCTTCCATGGCCGGCGTGGACGGCGCGGAGAAGTATGTGGACGCCCGCGGGCTGACGACACCTGAGCTCATCGCGGAGGCTTCCCGGAAATACACGGTCTTCGGACGTGTGCTTCCGGAGCAGAAGAGAGAGCTTATAAAGGCGCTCAAAAAGGACGGTCACACGGTAGGCATGACCGGCGACGGCATCAACGACATTCTTGCTCTTAAGGAGGCGGACTGCTCCGTGGCGATGGCTTCCGGCTGCGACGCGGCGATGCAGGTATCTCAGGTGGTGCTTCTGGATTCGGACTTTTCCGCCATGCCCGGCGTTGTAGCCGAAGGCAGAAGGGTGGTAAACAACATACAGCGCTCGGCCAGTCTGTTCCTGGTAAAGAACATCTTCTCGTTGCTTACGGCGCTGCTTTCGATAATATTCTTCGCGCGCTACCCGATGCAGCCTACGCAGGTGACGCTGGTGGCGGCCTTTACGATAGGCATACCGGGCTTCTTCCTGGCTCTTGCGCCCTGCAAAGATAGGATAAAGGGCAGTTTCCTGTTCAACGTTCTGAGGACGGCTGCCCCCGCGGGAATAACGGACTGCGCGGCGGTGTTCGGGTTCTCCGCGTTCGCGGCATCCAGAGGTCTTCCGGAGGCGGAGGTCTCCACGGCCTGCACGGTGCTTCTG
>JAILDA010000037.1 GCA_024689865.1 Clostridia bacterium
AGAATATGATTACCCGGATTTTCACCTTACAATGCACTGCTATTGGGCTTCAGTTGTTAAGGGAGATCTCAAACTAAAGGAACACGAATCTGCGCGTTGGCTTTTGCAGGATGAGTTGAATAGCGTTAATTGGTTGCCTGCAGATCAGCAGCTGGTTGAACTGCTTATGAAATGATCACATCACTACCATCTCAGATAACTCACATTTCTCAATAAAGAATAAGGACACCCAACCATGCCTACCATCGCAATAATCATAAACATCATACTGGTAATTCTGGAGATCGTGGATCTGGTCAAAAGCTTTCCGAAGCGCGGCTGGATAACGTTTGCGTTCTACACAACGCTGTCTAACATAATGACTTTCCTGTCGTCGCTGGTGCTGCTCGGGGCGTGCGCAAGCGGCAGCATGTTCGATGCCTCGGGCCATGCTGCCTGGTTTCCTGTAATTCTGCGCTATCTGGCCAGCTGCATGATGCTCATGACCTTCGTTACCACGGCCTTCATCCTTGTGCCCCTCGGCGGCAGCGCAAAAGAGCTGCTCTTTACGGAGGGGCTGCTGCATCACCTGGTCTGCCCCATTCTCTGCATCGTGTCCTACGTGTGCTTTGAGCCGCACGCGCGCGCCGGCGCCTGGCTGGTCCCCGTGCTGCTTACGTTCTGCTACGGAATGCTTATGTTCTGGCTGAACTACAAGCGCAGGATCGACGGCCCGTACCCGTTCTTCCGCGTGCACCGTCAGGGCAAGGGAGGCACCGTAATGTGGATGTGCATCCTTACCGCAATAATAACAGTAATGTCCTTTATCGTAAGGGCATTGGCGCGGTAAAAGGCTTTATCGTCAAAGCTATGGCCCGGCAGAGCCGCGGACTTACGGCAGAAGGCTTAGAATGTCCGAACCGTCGGAGCTTACAATTATGCCCCGCACCCCGCAGGCCGCGGCAACGGCCATGTCCGTGTCGGGGTCGTTGCCTATCATTACCGTTTCCGCCGGATCCATGGCGTGTTTCTGCATCAGTTCCTGCAGAAAGCGAGGATCCGGTTTTTTAATGCCCCGGTCGGAAGAAATGAAGATGTCGTTAAAGCAGTTCTCTATACCGCACTTCTCCAGTTCCAGCATGGTAAAGACGCTCTGGGCGTTGGACAGCAGATAGACCCGTTTTCCTTGTTCCCTAAGGCTTTTGAGCATTTCCGGAACACCCGCAAAGCAGCAGAGTCTGTCTCTGGAAGTAATGCGGAAGAAGGTGGCCGTGGCTCTTGCCCAAGCCGTCTCTAATCTTTTGCCGCTCGGCTTTTTTATTGCTGTGCCGTCCGCCCGGAGCGCAGTATCGCCGGGCTTTGCTTCCTTTTTCGGAGCCTCCTTCAGCAGCCTGAGGAAGACTGTTTCCAGTTGTATTTCCGGGAACTCGGAGCCGTTCAGGGCAGCGAGTTTTTCCTCTTCCTCCCTTACCATGGAAAGATATGCCTTGCGGATCTCTTCCCCGGTCCATTCCGCGCCGTAAGCGCAGTACCACCCGGCGATCTTCTGCCAGAATTCCGGCCGGCTTTCGTCCGTGTGGATGTCCACCAGCGTTCCGTATAAGTCGAAAATGTAGTTCTTGTATTCCATGCTTTTATCTCGTTCCGCGCGTCTTTTTATCGCGCTCCATGTTTCTATAATATATCAAACGATGTGAAGTTTTAATGATTTTGCTGTATTTTTCGGCTGTTTTAGGGTAAAATAATTTGCTGACGCTTTAAAAGGACACAGATGACGGAAGATCTGACTAACAAAAGAATAATAGAGATAAAGCCGGATGTTACGGGCGACCACCCGGAGGTTAAGGACTATACGGAGATCGACTACGATCAGCTGGACCGCCTGGCCGAACGCATGGACCGCCTGGAAGAGCTTATGGGGATAGGCGCCGCAAAGACGGAGCCCGCAGTTGACGTTCCCGAAGCGGAGGAAGCTGCAATGGAGCAGCCCGCGCCCGAGGTTTCTGCTGCGGAGAACGCTGCAATGGAGCAGCCTGCGCTCGAGGTTTCTGCTGCGGTCGATCAGCCTGCAGGACCCGCGGCCGTGGAATCGCGTAGGCGTAAAGCCTCTGCAAAGACAGGTTCCGGCAGCAGGAACGGCAGGATAGGTACCATGCTGGTAAACTTCCTGGCGTTTTACGTTGCCATAATGTTCTGGGAGATCTTCCTCTACAACAGGACCAACGGCAGCATGGAAGGTTTCCCGGTCTGGACCGCGCTGTTCGCGCTGGCGGAGGCAATGGTCTGCGCTTTCGCGGCCGGCTGGATAAAGAACAAGGTCGCAAACCGCATAGGCAATGCGTTTGTAATGCTTGTCGTATGGTTCTACTACGCCGCGCAGCTGGTGTACCACCGCATCTTCGGGTCCCTGTTCTCCGTGTCTATGATAGGCAACGCAGGCAACGCGCTTACGGATTTCCGCTGGGCGCTGGTATCCGAGCTTAAGCAGTCCTGGGTGCTGCTACTTATAAGCCTCATCCCTGTCATCGTATACGCTCTGGCCACATTCCTCTGCGGCACTCACATTAGGTACGGCGTAAAGCCGCACGCTGCCTCCCTGGTGCTTGCGGTGGGCTTCTGGGCCCTTGCCGCCGTGCTTCTGCCTTCCGGCGGAACGGAGGACACCAGCGCTTATTACGCGTACCACAGCAAGCTTATAGACACGGACACCGCCGCGTCCAGGATAGGAGTCCTTGCCAATTCGCTGATAGAGACCAGATACATCATCGCAGGCGACACGGAAGAACCGGAGACGGAGCCGGCCATATCCTACGCAGTAGCGGAGGACGCGGACGACACGGATGCCATGGATCTGGATCTTTCGCCCAACACCATAAAAGCCATAGATTTCCGCAAGCTTGCCGAAAAGACAAAGAACGGCACGGTAAAGGCCCTGTGCGAGTATTTCGCGCAGGATAAAGGCACCGCGAAGAACGACTACACAGGCCTTTTCGAAGGCTATAACCTTATATACATCTGCGCGGAGGCTTTCTCCAACCTTGCCATCCACGAACAGGTAACGCCCACGCTCTACAAGATGGCGCACGAGGGCATAGTCCTTAACAACTACTACAACAGCTACCACAACATAACAACCAACGGCGAGTATTCGCTGCTTACCGGTCTGTGGCCGGACACCTCCAGAGACGCGGGTTCCGGAGCCAGAAGCGGCAGCATGCCCAGAAGCGCCTCGCGCCTTATGCCTTTCGGCCTGGGCACCATGTTCAACCAGCAGTGCGGAACCACAAGCCGCGGGTATCACAACTACCTGGGCTATTACTACGGAAGGAACAAGTCCCTGCCCAATCTGGGCTTTGAGTGCAAGTTCATGCGCGACGGCATGACCTTTACCAGCAACTGGCCGGCTTCCGACTACGAGATGATGCAGCAGTCCATACCGGACTACATAAACGACGACCGCTTCTGCGTATACTACATGACCTTCAGCGGCCACGGTCCCTACAACGGGGACAACGTAATGCGCAACCGCAACATCCAGACGGTAAAGGAGATCCTTGGAGATACCAAGCTGAGGGCCGGTTCGCAGAGCTACCTGGCCTGCAACTACGAGTTCGACAAGGCCATGGCCTACCTGCTGGAAGAGCTGGAGAAAGCCGGAAAGCTCAACAATACCGTAATAGTGATCTCTGGCGATCACTATCCCTACAACCTCAACTATCCGGACCGCGACAGCCTGGCCGGCAAGGCCCTGGAGAACACCATAGAGATGTACAAGAGCAGCGCCATAATCTGGTGCGGCATGCTTAAGGATCCCATCTACGTGGACGACACCTGCTGCAACGTGGACATATTCCCCACCATACTCAATTTGTTCGGGCTGGAATACGATTCCAGACTTATAATGGGGCGCGACATCTTCGCGGACACGGAGCATTACGCGATGCTCTACAATAAGTGCATAATCACCAACGAGATGCAGTACAACGCCAAGAACGGCAAGGTGACCTGGGCGGAGGGCAACACCATGACGGAGGAGGAGCGCAAGGCCTACCTGGACAAGTATAAGACCCTTGCGACCACCCGCTACTCAACAAGCCTTAAGATGGAGAACACGGACTTCTACAGGTTCGTGTGGGATAACACTGAGTTTTAGTAACTGACGGAGGGCAGAAATGGCAAAACGGAAGATCCTTATAATAGCAGCCGTAGCTGTTTGCGCAGTCTTAGGAGCGTGCCTTGCTGCCGGAGCATTTTCCGGAAAACAGAACAACGCCGCGCAGAACAAAGTAGATCCGAAGGAGCTGGAATCCCTTAAGTCGCGGTATCCTGAGTATTTCGGCCTGGACACCTTTAAAGGTCTGGAAGTTTACGTCTGGCAGATGGCTGCCGGCGATTATTCGTGGGGCGTCCTGCCAGGGACCAACCGTTCCAAAGAAGCCACGGAGCTTGCGGCTCTAAAGGGCGTCTCCGCGGCCGACATGCGAGCCATCCTTTCAACATACGACATTCCGGAGGAGAACATAGCGGTCATCCCTATCAGGCAGGTCTATTCCAGTTACTTCGGCCCGGACATCAGTACCCCCGGGTATAAAGCCATGGTCCGCGAGATGCTCTTTAAGGGCGATCCTTCTGACATGGCGTCCACCCACGAACTGTTC
>JAILDA010000044.1 GCA_024689865.1 Clostridia bacterium
CTGCTGCCCGGCCTTCAACCTGGAGCTTCCCAAGTACCTTCAGACCATAGGCAGGGCGGACCTTGTGGGCGACCCCCGCTATACGATAGAAAGCATCGCTGCAAACAACCTCTACGCGGAGTTTACGGAGATCCTGGAGGCACAATACATACAGAAGACGGCGGCAGAGTGGGACAAGCTCTTTACCGAGGCTGACATTCCTCACTCGATCTGCCTTGAGTACAGAGAGCTCCTTACCGATCCGCAGGTCGCTGCCACGGATGTGTTCCAGGAGATCGAGTGCAAGACCGGCAGGACCATAAAAGTAGTGCGTCAGCCCGTAAAGATAGGCGACAAGTTCGAGGAATTCGGCCACAGTCCGCTTCTGGGCGAGCATTCGGAGGAGGTCCTGAAGGAACTCGGCTACTCCGACGAGGAGCTTAAGGAGATGCACGCCGCGGGCGTATACAACACATGGGAAGATCTTAAGGAGAAACTCAATGGCTGACATCTATACACTGGGCATGGACCTTGGATCCACAACGTCCAAGGGCGTAGTGCTTAAGAACGGCAAGGAAGTAATAGGCAGCTCCATAATAGACGCGGGCGCCGGCACCACCGGACCGCAGAGGGCGTTCGAGGCTTGCCTTAAGGACGCCGGTGTGGACAGGTCGCAGATATCCAACATCACCGCAACGGGTTACGGACGCAACAGCTTCGAGCCGGCGGACCTTGTTATAAGCGAGCTTTCCGCCCACGCGCTGGGTGTTCACACCATGTACCCGGACGCCAGGACTCTCCTGGACATTGGCGGCCAGGACTCCAAGGTGATGAGCATAGGCAAGAACGGCAGGCTGGACAACTTCCTTATGAACGATAAGTGCGCGGCGGGTACCGGGCGCTTCCTGGAAGTAATGGCCAAGGTGCTGGAAGTAGGCGTAGCGGATCTTAAGGATCTGGAAGCCAAGGCGGAGCAGACCGTAAGCGTAAGCTCCACCTGCACCGTTTTCGCGGAGTCCGAGGTGATCTCGCAGCTTGCGAAAGGCGCGGACATTCCGGGCCTTGTGCGCGGCATATGCACTTCCGTTGCGGCAAAGGCGGCAAGCCTTGTAAAGAGGCTTGGCGTGGAAGAGCCGGTCTACATGACGGGCGGCGTGGCCAGAAACACTGGCGTGGTAAAGGCTCTGGAAAGAGAGCTTGGAGTTAAGATAACAGTATCCCAGATACAGCAGCTGAACGGCGCGTTCGGCGCGGCTGTATACGGATTCGGAAGGGTAAAGTAATGACAGATAACAAGTTTTTAACGCCCGAAGGTGAAAAGAAACCGGGCAAACAGGTCCTGAGGGAGCTTCAGGACAAGATAGCGCAGGACGTTTTCGACGCCAAGGCGCGCGGAGAAAAGATAGGCTGGTGCGCGTCCAACTTCCCTCAGGAGATATGCACGGCAATGGACATTAAGGTGGCGTACCCGGAGAACATGGGAGCCGCGGTAGGCGCCAAGGGCGGCGGCCTGCGCATGTGCGAGGAAGCCGAAGCCATGGGCTACTCCAACGACCTTTGTTCCTATGCAAGGATCAACCTTGCTTACGCCGCAAGCGACGAGTGCCCGGAGATACAGATCCCCAGACCGGACTTCCTTCTGTGCTGCAACAACATCTGCGGCTGCATGATGAAATGGTACGAGAACCTGGCTGTAGAGCTTAACATCCCGCTACTTATGATAGACATTCCGCATCTTACGGAAAAGACATGCGATCCGGACCGCGTAAGGTACATCCGCGCGCAGTTCGACGACTGCATAAGGCAGCTGGAGGAGATCACCGGCAAGAAGATGGACTATTCCAAGCTTCAGGAGGTAATGGAAGTCTCCCAGAGATCGTCCAGGGCGTGGCTGCGGGCCATCAGCTGCATGGGCGCGGAGCCCTCTCCGTTCTCCGGTTTCGATGTGTTCAACACCATGGCCGTAGCTACCGTAGGCAGAGGCACCGTGGAAGCCGCGGAGGCTTTCGAGTACCTTGCGGACGAGTACGAGACAGCTATAAAAGAAGGCCGCTCCACATTCAAGGGCGAGGAAAAATACCGCATTCTGTTCGAAGGCATAGCCTGCTGGGCTAACCTTAGGGCAACATACAAGACCCTGCAGAGCAGGGGCATAAACCTTACATCCACCATATACGGACCGGCGTTCAGCTTCCTGTACAGCAACCTGGACGAGCTTATGGCTGCGTACTCCTACGTTCCCAACTCCTACTGCTTCGAGAAGGAAGTGGAGCTCCGCGTAAACGACGCCAAGGCTAAGAAGGTAGACGGCGCCGTCATCCACATCAACCGTTCCTGCAAGCGCTGGAGCGGCAACTCCTACGAGCTGGAGCGCCAGCTGCGCGCTCAGGCCGGCATCCCAACCATGACCTTCGACGGCGACCAGTCGGATCCCAGAGTGTTCTCCGAGGCTCAGTACGAGACCAGAGTAGAAGCCCTGGTGGAGATAATGGAAGCCAACAAGCAGGCAAAGAAGGGCGCCAAGGCGCAGAAGGAGGCCGCAATATGAGCGACGTAAGAAAGAATATGGACGCTCTTAGAGCGATCGCCGAAAGCCCGCGCAAACAGCTGGACCGTGTGCTGGCAGAGGGCAAGAAGGCCGTAGGCGTCATCCCGTACTTCGCGCCGGAAGAGCTGGTATACGCTGCCGGCATGGTGCCGTTCGGAATGTGGGGCGCCGAGACTCAGGTATCCGAATCCAAGAGATACTTCCCCGCGTTCTACTGCTCCATCATCCACACTGCGCTGGACCTTGGAATAAAGGGCGAGTACGACGGACTGTCCGCCGTAATGATCCCGCTTACCTGCGATACGCTTAAGGGCATGGGCGCCAACTGGAGATACGGTGTAAAGAATATCCCCGTAATAGACGTTGCCTACGCTCAGAACAGAACGATCCCGGCGGGCGAAGAGTTTACCGAGGGCCAGTTCAAGAAGATACGCGGACAGGTGGAAGAGATAGCAGGCGTAAAGATAACCGACATGGCGCTCGCCAAGGCCAATAAGGTCTACAACGAAAACAGAAAAGAGTGCCTGCGCTTTACGGAGCTTGCGGCAAGCCACCCGCAGACCGTAAGCCTCACCGACAGAGCCATGGTCCTTAAGGCCAGATACTTTGTGGAAAGGGACGCGCACACCGCGCTTATAAAAGAACTTAACGACGCGCTCGAGGTACTTCCGGAGGAGAAGGCAAAGGGCAGCAGGATAGTTACCACAGGCATAATAGCGGATTCTCCGGAGCTTCTGGGAATACTGCAGGACAACGGCTTTACGATAGCCGCGGATCAGATAACCCACGAGTCCGTGGACTTCCGCTCTCTGGCGGACGAGACGATAGATCCGGTAATGGCTCTGGTTAAGAGGCTCAGCGGCATAAAGGGCACTTCCGTACTGTTCGACCCCGCCAAGAGCAGGAACACAGAGCTGGCTGAGATCGCCAAGGCAGCAAAAGCCGACGGCGTGCTGTGGGTGCTGACCAAGTTCTGCGACCCGGAAGAGTTCGACTACGTACCGGCCAAGAAGATCCTGGACGAAGCAGGCATTCCCATGCTGCAGATAGAGATAGACCAGCAGATGGTGAACTACGAACAGATAAGGACGGCCATAGAGACGTTCAAGGACATGCTGTAACATCTGAGAACAATTCAACAAATGTGAAGATGCAAGGCCCCTTTTCAGGGGCTTTGTTGTATAATCAGAAGTTGAACGGATAATTACCCTCCGGGCGCGGAATAGCGCGTTACAGGGCGCCTCAGGGCCTTACAGGGGCATCTCTGCGCGCGCCTGCCCGGCTGATAACACATTGTTTTATAATGATTAACTGATACGCCGCATCCGAAGCATATTGGGGACACGCTCCCGCTAATGGGGCCCCTCCCAGCGGTGCTACTGTTCTGTCTTCGCCGAAGGCTCACCAGTCACAGAGCACCGGGTTCCCCAATTGTCCCCGTATATGCTCCGGACGCTTGCATCATAATGATCACAAAAAATACAAGGAGCTAACATCATGAGCAGTTTCGAGAACCTACGCATAGTAGACAACTTTTACCAGACTTCGCTGTACTTCCCCATGCCTACGGTGGTGATCAGCACGCTCTGCGAGGACGGAATGACCAACCTTGGGCCGTACTCGCTGGTGCAGCCGTACTACGTGGCCGGCAAGGACTATTACGCAATGCTGCTGCAGTGCCGCAACAGCTCCAACACCGCGCAGAATCTGCTGAGGACCGGAAAGTGCGCCATCAACTTCATAGACGACAGCCCGGCAACATTCAAAGAAGCCGTAAAGCTGTCCTGGCCCGGCGACACTCCGCAGGAAAAGATGCCCAAGTGCAATTTCCCGCTGGAGACCAGCCAGATAGAAGAAGAGACCGGGGAGAAGCGCCCCAAGGTCGTAAGCTCCGCCATACAGGTGATCGAGTGCACATGGATGAGGGATCTGGACGGCGCGGCCGCGGACAAGGCAGGCGAGCTCAACGGCTACGAACCGCCGTATCACGATTTCAACGGAATAACCAGCAAGTTCGGCGCGCACTTCATACTGCGCGTAGACCGAATACTTATGAAGAAGCAGTACTCCGACGCCATAATCCGCGGAGTCACCGCAAAGGATTTCCCGCCGCTTCCTGTGGACTACGGCTACCGCGACAGCAAGAACTTCTGGTTCCACAGAAAGCGCCGCCTAAGAGCCGAGCTGCTGCCGGTAAGGGAGGCCAGCCTGGATTCCGTGCGCTACGCCGCGGACAGGGTGGACGACAAGGTGAAGTTTACGGACGACGCCCTTAAGACCATACTCAACGTGCCGCGCGTGTTCCTGCCGCTGGTGCTTAGAGGCTGCGTGGACTGGGCAAAGGAGAACGGCGTGGAGCTGATAACCGCTGAGCACATGCAGATAATCAACGACAAGAGGGCCAAGGAGAAGAACAAGAAGTAGGGTCCCGGTCTCATGCGTTAGGGCGTTGGACCTGCGGGTCTGTGTCCCGGCTGAAAGGACGTCGGATCGGAGGTTTTGTGTTACATACACAATTCTTCTTGACAAACTTTAATTAATCAATATAATAAAGTCCATAGTTATGATAGAGGTCGCGGCTGACAAGAGTACGCGGATGCCTTAACAGGGCGCCGCGGAAAGGGGATGCCGCCGAAGGGCTGCGAAGGCAATCGGGCCGGGCAGTACCTGGGACGCAGGAGAACATCCTGCGGACTGTCGCGCTTTAGGCGCGGAGAGCTGTCATGATTCGACGCCGAAACAACGGCCGGTCATGATGGATGTCATGACCGGTCTTTTATATTTTCCGCAGGGCTGCAGCGTACTTGCAGAAGACGCCGACGTAAAGCCCTTCGCAAGGCGCCTAAGGCGCCGAAAGGAGCAATCATGAACGTTATCAACACTGCGTGGTCGCTGTTCCCGGCACTCATAGCAATAGTGCTGGCGCTGATCACCAAGGAGGTCTACTCCTCGCTGTTCATCGGCATCCTGGTGGGAGGCGTGCTGTACGCAGGCTTCTCGCTCTCGGGTGTGCTGGAGCACGTATTCGTGGACGGCATGGTCGGCCAGCTGTCCGACGGCTGGAACGTAGGCATACTGGTGTTCCTGGTAATACTGGGAGCCATGGTAATGCTTATGAACCGCGCCGGAGGCTCAGCCGCGTTCGGCCGTTGGTCAGTGGCGCACGTTAAGACCAAGGTTGGCGCGCAGATCGCCACCATGATCCTGGGCATACTGATCTTCATCGACGACTATTTCAACTGCCTTACCGTAGGTTCCGTAATGAGGCCTCTTACCGACAAGCACGGCATCTCCAGGCAGAAGCTGGCTTATCTGATAGACGCCACAGCGGCTCCGGTCTGCATAATCGCCCCGATATCTTCCTGGGCGGCTGCCGTTACCGGTTCGGTTGACGGCGTCAATGGTCTGGACCTGTTCATAAAGGCCATCCCGTTCAACTTCTACGCTCTGCTTACCATCGTAATGATGCTTGTACTGTCCCTCGGCAAGTTCGACTACGGCCCGATGAAGCTGGCAGAGATGAGCAAGAAACTCAGCCACGCGGACGATCCCATGCCGCAGTCCTCCATGACAGGCGCCGAGGATCAGCCCAAGCCGCCGGTCAGCCCCAAGGGCAGGGTCATCCACCTTATACTGCCGATAATCATCCTTATCGTTAGCTGCGTAATAGGCATGATCTACACCGGCGGATTCTTCGACGGCGAGACCTTTTCCGCGGCGTTCGCAGGCTCCGACGCTTCCGTGGGCCTTATGTACGGCTCCGTGGTAGCGCTGGTGATAACCATAATCTTCTACCTCTGCACAAGGGTGCTGAACTTTAAAGAGTGCATGAACGCTCTGCCGGAAGGCTTCAAGTCCATGGTGCCGGCGATCCTGATCCTTACCTTTGCCTGGACGCTCAAGTCCATGACCGGATCCCTGGGCTCCGATGTGTTCGTGGAGAACTTCGTACAGAGCTTCGCGGACAAGGAAGCAATAATGAACCTGCTTCCGGCGATAGTCTTCGTGATCGCTACGATAATAGCGTTCGCCACCGGCACGTCCTGGGGAACCTTCGGAATACTGATCCCGATCGCTGCGGGCGTGTTCAAGAACGACATCTCCAACCCGATGATGGTGATGGCCGTTGCTGCCTGCATGGCCGGCGCCGTATGCGGAGACCACTGCAGCCCCATCTCGGATACCACGATAATGGCGTCCGCGGGCGCCCAGTGCGAGCACATACAGCACGTAAATACGCAGCTGCCGTACGCGCTTACTGTGGCCGCGGTATCGTTTGTGAACTACATAATCGCGGGCTTCGTAAAGAGCGCTGTGGTGTCACTGCTGATAGGCATAGTGCTTATGGTCCTGACGCTGTTCGTGATCAGGAGCATTTCCGGAAAGAAGACCGCTCCCGCTGCGCAGTAAGACGCGTATCCATATCGTTTGCAACATAAAAGACCGGCTCCGTTTCGGGGCCGGCCTTTTTAACGCTTATATCAGCGGTGATCCTTCAGATACTGCTCTATTATTGCTATGTCCTTAAGGTCCTTGGGCCTGCGCCATTTGCGCTTAAGCTCCAGTATGTCCTCCAGTATCTGGCATTTGTAGCCGTCTACGATGTCGAAGGCGCGACCTGCCATGTCGGCCTTCATCTGCACGTCCTCGAACGGAACGAAGCAGCCGTCCTTATCCTTGGGGCAGTTCGCAAGATCCAGCGTTTTTGCCAGTTCTTCCGACACGCAGATATCCATGTCCGCAGTCGTCTCTCTAAGGCCGCGCAGCAGAAGGGACCCTCCGGAAAGTATAAGGAACTCGGACTTCGGCAGGTCCAGTTTTTCAAGTTTTTCTATGAATTCCTGTCTGTTCATCATTTCGCCCGTCCTTTCGCTCTTGCATAAGCATTCTATCACAAAATGCAGGCGTGGAAAAAGAGCAGAAAAAAGTATAAAATAGTACTTGCAAAGCGTTTTGCGGCGTGCTATTATACTCCCTTATTTTGAAGGAGGTAAGCCATGAGAAAGTCTTTTAAAGTAAACGGTATCGACTGCGCTAACTGCGCCGCAAAGCTGGAGCGCGGGATCGCAAAGATAAAGGGCGTGGAGTCCTGCGCCGTAGTATTCGCCACACAGAAGCTGGTCCTGGAAGCCCCGGACGACAAGTTCGACGACGTGCTTAAGGAGGCCGTGGCGGTCGCCAAGAAGCTGGAGCCGGACTGGGAGATAGTTCTGTAGCAGCGTCGCTGCCGGATCCGGCGGAACGGTCGGCAGCAGGGAGATAATGAATTGAATCCGTATCTTAAACTTGCAATAGTTTTAGTAATATATCTGGCGCTCGGCTGGAAGATAATCCTTACCGCGATAAAGAACATTTTCCGCGGCGAGATCTTCGACGAGAACTTCCTTATGGTGGTGGCCACCATAGGCGCGCTCTGCGTGGGCGAGTATGAGGAAGCCATTCTTGTAATGCTGCTCTACCGTGTGGGCGAGTTCCTGCAGGACAAGGCGGTGGACAAGTCCAGGAAGTCCATCTCGGACCTTATGGACATACGCCCGGACTACGCCAACATAGAGCAGAACGGCGAATGGATAAAGACGGATCCTGCCTCCGTAGCCGTAGGCACGACGATATTCGTTAAGCCCGGCGAGAGGATCCCGCTGGACGGCGTGGTGCTTGAGGGCAACTCGCGTGTGGACACCGCTGCTCTTACCGGAGAGTCCCTTCCCGTGGACGTAAGCGAAGGGACCGAGGTCCACAGCGGCACCATTAATCTGGACGGAGTGCTGAGGATCCGTACCACGGCAACGTCGGAAGATTCCACGGCTTCCAGGATACTGGACCTTGTGGAGAACGCAGCTGCCAGCAGGGCAAATTCCGAAAAGTTCATAACCAAATTCGCAAGATACTACACTCCGATAGTCTGCGGCCTGGCGGTGCTTCTGGCGGTCATCCCGCCGTTGCTGTTCCACGGCGTCTGGGCGGACTGGATACACAGGGCGCTGTCGTTCCTGGTAGTGTCCTGTCCCTGCGCGCTGGTCATCTCCATTCCGCTGGGATTCTTCGGAGGCATAGGCGGCGCGTCGGCCAAGGGCATACTGATAAAAGGCGGCAACTATCTGGAGGCGCTGTCCAAAGCGGACACCATAGCCTTCGACAAGACAGGCACGCTTACAAAGGGCGTGTTCAAGGTGATCGCGGTGCACCCGGAGGGCATCAGCGAGGAGGAGCTTCTGGAGCTTGCCACGTTGGCCGAGAGCTTCAGCAACCACCCCATAGCAAGGTCCCTTGCGGACGAGTACGGAAAGCACGTGGACAAATCCAGGGTCCGCGACGCCAAGGAGACTCTGGGACAGGGAATAACCTCCGTCGTAGACGGGAAGGTAGTCTCCTGCGGCAGCCACAAATACATGCATACGCTGAACCTGGAGCATGAGGACTGCCACATCCCGGGTTCCAACGTGCACGTAGCCGTAGACGGAGTGTACGCGGGTCACATAGTAATATCCGACGAGATAAAGGACGAGGCCGGGCAGGCGCTTAAGGAACTCAAGGAGCTTGGCGTAAGCCGTCTGGCGCTTCTTACCGGCGACAAGGAAGCAATGGCAAAGTCCGTTGCGGAGGCTCTGCCGGACCTTACGGAGTACCACGCGGAGCTGCTTCCTCAGGATAAGGTGGAAATCACTAAGAGCATGATGAAGGAGCTGCCTGCCGGCAGAAAGATGGCCTTCGTGGGCGACGGAATAAACGATGCTCCTGTGCTTACCGTTGCGGACGTAGGCATAGCCATGGGAGGCATGGGCTCCGCCGCAGCAGTGGAGGCTGCCGACATAGTGCTTATGAACGACAAGCCCACGGACATCTCCCTGGCCGTGCGCATAGCCCGCAAGACCATGGGAATAATAAAGCAGAACATCGTCTTCTCCATTGGAATAAAGATAGTGGTGCTTATACTTGCGGCTTTCGGAATAAGCAGCATGATACTTGCAAGCTTTGCTGACACCGGCGTGTGCCTGCTGGCGATCCTCAACTCCATGAGGGCGCTTAGGATAAAGTGACCCGGCGGCCATTAAGCCCGGGACGATAATACATTATAAGGACAGGGAACACACAGGTGCTCTATTGCGGACACGCTCCCGCTAATGGGGCCCCTCCCAGCGGTGCTTCTGCTCTGCCTGCGCCGACGGCTTGTCAGTCGCAGAGCACCGGGTTCCCCAATTGTCCGCGTATAGAGCACCCGTGTGTTCTGTAATGATATATATAAACGGCAGGTCTGAGACCTGCCGTTGTTTTTTGTGTCACATCTGTATCTAGTTATGCTTTACTGTCTGGTAAATATCGTCCGGCCCTGATACGTTAGCGTATAAATGTCTGCGGGGTCCATCGGCTCCTTAAAGTTCGTCCATACCATGCATTCCCTGTTCGACGGTTCGTCGGTGAAATACCAGTTGCAGTCTATTAGTTCTCCGTCCTTGTCCCAGGCAGCAAAACTGTCCATTATTCCGGTCGTGGGATCCACGTATCCGGGGAAATATACCGCCATGGATATCTTGGAGCATTCTATCCGGTCAATGG
>JAILDA010000012.1 GCA_024689865.1 Clostridia bacterium
CCTGAGCATGGTTATCAGGTCTTTCTGATCGACGCTTACATATTCGGCCGTATAGTCACCCTGCGATATGTTGAACATGTTGATTATGTTCATCATCGCATATGTGGTGGAGTTGTTCGCGTAACAACCTATCTTAAGAACTTGCCTTGCGGTCTTGGTACTGTTTGCTATGTCGATCATATTATTGTAATGTTCCACGACATAGCCGACCTCTCCCAGTATCTCCTTCCCTACCGGCGTAAGATAGATGCCGTTGCTGCGCCGCTGGAACAACTTTACGCCGAGATCGTTCTCCAGATTGGTGATGTTCCGCATCAGGTTGTATCTGGACGTATAAAGATCGTTAGCAGCAGACGAAAAGCTGTTGTAGTTGGAAAGATTATAGAAATCTATTAATTCTTCTATTCTCATGGTTTCTATGACCGGTATCGCTATTCGGATACGGCGTCTATGCGCATCAACTGCTTCTCCATCGGCCTGCCGCAGCATGAAGGTATGTTCCCCGGTGTTATGCACAGTACCTGCGTACCGCACGCGGAACAATTGTACCTTGCGCCTTTCTGTGCAGCCGCTTTTGCTGCCGGCTTTACGGAGACTTCGGCATCCTTAACAGTCATGGGCCGGCCGCAGCAGAACAGTTCGCCGCTTCCTTCGCGGGTAACTATGTATTCTCCGCCGCAGACCTTGCAAACATATCGTTTGGCGCTCACATTTGCCATTTTGCTCCATCCTTTCCAAGCTCCGGGAAGCGGACGACAAGCGCCCGCCCCGGAGGAAACACAATGTCTATTTCGTGAAGAACTTATCGAACGCACGCTCCGGCGAGGGATAGGTTATCGGACCGAATTCTCTGGACGGAAGTATCACTTTAGCGTCACCTTTCAGCAGCAGAGCGCCGGTCTGGTCTTCGATCTTTACGTCTATGTCCACCCAGCAGCGGCCGTTTTCTACATGTTTATCGGTAATGACTCCGGTGGTCCAGAATACGTTGTGGAATCCGCCCTTTCTTCTGTGCTGGAGGTTGAGCTTCCACAGGAACCCTTCGTCGCTTGCGAAGTTGTTGAGCATGAGCATTACCCATGACGCTCTCTGCGAGCCGAAACCTCCGGGAACGTAGGATCCGGAATGTTCGCGGACGCCGCCCCAGTCATCGAAGCTGTTCTCATGCAGGTTGAACCAGATGTTCATCTCCGGCTGGTAGAATCCCCACCCGGACTGTTCGTGGACCATGCGGTGCAGACGGTCGGAACTGAAGAAATACTGCCCTGCCGCGTATATCCAGATGTTGTTCTCAGACAGCGAGAACGGCCCTCTTACTATCGGATCCAGAGTCTCTCCGACTCTTACATCCTCGAACCAGTGAGGCGTGCTGCCCCAGGGCTTTTCCGAATCCTGCGCGGCTATGATGCTGTCGATGTATTCCTGCGTGTACTCCTTCTTTTCCCTGCCGCTCTCCATTTTGGAGTAGTTGGCAGTCTTGATCGGTATGTAGCATGTGGTGTACTCGTGGCGCACAAGCGGAATGCCGCCCTGGTGCCTCTGGAACAGATGGACACCATCGCAGAAGACGGTCTGTCCTCCGGTCCGGGTCTGCTTGATCTCCACGCTGGTAGGCCAGGCCGACTTGTAGTCTATCTTGTCCCCGGGCGCAGCGGGCTGGTACCAGGTGAGCCTGTCGCCCACATACAGGCTGGAATAATCCGGCGTTGCGAACTCCGGATACACACCGTACGTTATGCTGAAGGTCCAGTACGGAGGAGCGATTATTCCGCCGTATTTGGTCTTTTTAGCGTATTCGGGATCACGGAACAGCGGATTGGTGTCGCCCATGCCGTCAGCCAGCCTCTTGATGGTGTCCCGGGTTATCCTTGTATTCATGCAGACGCAGGGCTGGGGATAGTTCGGGCCTCCGAAATATCCGCCCCACTCGTTGACATAGTATTTGCCTATGAACGAGCGGAGTATGTCCGCGTATTCTTCTATAGAATCACACTTGATGATCTTTTTTTCGTATACCATGTTCTTTGCCTCCTTTACCTGTATACCAGACCGTACTACTTGAAAAACGGTCCGAACTGACGATCCGGTCTGGGGTAAAGAACTCCGCCGGCGTCTCTGGACCTGAGAAGCACTCTCGCCTCTCCTTCCGTTATCTTGCGCCCTGTCTGATCCTTGCAGGTAAATGCAATGTCAACGTAGAAGCGGCCTTCTTCGGAACCTTTTCCGACCACCTCTCCGTTAGTGTAGAAGACGTTGTGATATCCGCCCTTGTCCAAGTGATCCGCTCTGAACTTCCAGAGGAAGCCTTCATCGCTCATCCAGTTGGTGATCATGGACATGGCCCATGCCGAACGCTGGGAAGCGTATCCGTCGCCGATGTAGGAACCGGACACCTGAGTGTAAAGCTCAGCCCATCCGTCGTAGGCAGGCTCCGTCCAGTTGATCCAGCTCTTAAGGTCTTCGTGATAGTAACCAAGACCGCTGTTCTTATGGACTATCCTGAAGAACTTGTCCGACGCCATGAATCTGTTGCCTGCGGCTTTCAGCCATGCTGCGCATTCCATCTTGGTGAACGGCCCTCTTACTACGGGAAGCAGCTTGTCTCCCACGTTAACGTCTTCCCAGTATCTGGTGTCGCTTCCTGTGACCTTTTCCGCATCCTGAGCGTCGTATATCGATTTGATGAATTCCTTTGTGTATTCCGGCGGCACCGTAGGATCCTGAGAATCTCTATACTTGGACTTTGCCATCTCGAAATAGATCATGGTGAAGTCCTGCCTGGCAAGCTCCGCTCCGCCCTGTGCCCTCTTGAACTCGTGCCTGCCCGTGGCGACTACCGTGGTACCGTGCACCGGAGACTCCTCGATGCGAACATCTATCGGATAAGTCGTCCGCCAGTCCACCCTGTCGCCGTCTGCAACCGGAAGATAGTATTCTATGGATTCCGCGGTATACAGCGTTCCGAACTTCTGGTACATCTTTTCCGGAAGCGCGCCGTAGACCACCTGGTAAGGCCAGCACGGAGGAGCGGTGACCGTGCAGTACTTGGTATATTTAGCGTACTCCTCGTTGCGGTACAGCGGATTCATGTCTCCGATGCCGTCCACGAGAAGTTTAAAAGAGTCGATGTTCAGCTCCGTATAGTAGCTGCTCTTTGGGCCGGGATAGTCATCACCGAAAACGCCTCCGCCCCACTCGTTGACATACTGTTTTCCTTTATCTGCCTCGAGCATCTTTGCATATTCTTCTATGGTTATGTCCTTTTTTTCGTCCATATTTCAAAACCTCCTGGCCGGTATTACCGAAGACCTTAAGCGGTGATCGATCAATAGTAGTTATACGAACAGTCCCTCTTTATCCAGTTCTACGAACTGCTCGTCCGTTAGCCCCGCAAACCTGGTGGCTGTCTCGAAAGTATCCTCTCCCAGCCACGGTCCCGCGGTCATCGTGTCCTGATCCGC
>JAILDA010000040.1 GCA_024689865.1 Clostridia bacterium
TCAGGATTCTCCATGGTAGTTTCCTTGGGACCAGGATTATCCAGTCGCGTATCGGAGTAGGTGATCTTGGCATTGGTGTTGGTTTTTAGATTGCCGTTTACATCTATATAGTTCTTAACATTTGCCGGAAGATCCTTCCATGCGCCATTCTCTCCGGGGTTATTCTTGATGTCTGCCACATAGTCCAGCGTTGTCTGGCTAGGATAGACATTAAAGCTCACAGAGTAACTGACACCATTGAGTAGTGTTCCGACCGGCTCAAGATTCCAGTCCACGGCGCCGGTACTTTCATTGAAGGAGGCAGTGGGAGGAGCATAGTCATAGAAGTCGGTCTTTCCGGTCCACTTGACCTTGACGACGCCGCCTTTAATGGTACCCTCGTATGTAGCCGTTCCGCCTTCCCAGGTGATGACGACGTTGTTGTCCCCGCTCGCCGTAGCTGTGCACTCGACTTGTTCTCCGCCAATGAACGACGTGAACTTGTTGCCTCCTGAGGAAAGGTTCCAGCTAAGCCAATACTCGAAAGACGTATCATCGACCTCGAGGAGCTCGACAGTTTCAGTCCCGACAGAAACCTTATTTGTGGTACCGTCGGTGATGGATACATCCGTAATACCGACGGCTTCGATAATAGATGATGCAATCTTGCTGAATGCATTCTCAATATCTTCAGGGCTGTTTGCGTTGAAGTAGAGCTCGCCTTCAACTGAGCTTGCATGGGCCGCATCGCCATAGTTGCCGTAGCTGATGACGTTCTTCATGTAAGACTCTTCTGTACCGAAAGCGAAGATACCGTAGAGAGCGCTGTCATATGTTGCGTTATGGATCTGATTTGCGTGGTAGTAAGCGGCATTGGCTTCGCGAGCCTGAGTCGTTGTACCACTGCCGCCGTTGTTGTTGTTGTTTCCGTGATTATGGCTCGTAGGCGAATCGTTGTCGTTATTCGTATTGCTGAACGTAGGTTCACCGTCGGAGAAGAACACGATGAAGACTTTTTCGTTAGGCTGGGCCGTTGCTTTTGCTGCGGCCAGAGCATTTGCACGATAGAGCGCATCATCCCAGTTTGTACCGCCGGTGGCATTAAGGTTGCTTACCGTGGTCTTAAGGGCCGTTGCAGTGCCGCTCACCCAGTTATTTGCTGTTGCGCTGTTGGGTGTATTATATGCACCGCTGCTTGCGAACGTGATCAGCGACATCTCGATGGTGTCGGGATTTGCCGTCGTGTTCTGACTGGCCAGCGTATCGATGAGGTTGTTGACGGACGTCTTGGTGGCATCCATACGAGAGGTCGTAGAATAACGAGTACCCGTGTATGTTCTATATCCTCCACCAAAACCATACTGATAGTAGTATACTGTACCACTATAGTTATCGCTATCGGAGATAGCGGTATAGTTGTTTCCTCCGGTGTTACGATAGAGCTGGAAGTTGTCGTCCCTCGTATCACCGTCAGTCGCAGTTGAACCACGGCTGCCCGTAGTGGACGGGATCAGGAAATCCATCGATCCTGAAGTATCAAGAACGATGATGACATTTGCTTTTACAGGTTCTGACTCATAGTCGGCGTCACCCGTTACGCTCAGTTCGAGCTTATAGGTGCCGTCACCGTTGTCATCCAATGTCTTTCTGTTCGCCGGTGGATTGCCTGCCGCCGCATATGATGTCTGCGGAACGAGACTCAGCACCATGACGAGCGTCAGCACTATCGCTAACAATCTTTTTTTACTCATACTGCATCTCCCTTGAATAAAATATAACTAACTGCTCTTAGAGCATTTTTACCATACCCAAAAAAAGGAAAAAATAGTCCACTTGCATTTTAACATATATATTTAAGAACTCAAGCGGTTTGTTAGAGGCGGTTGTTTAGAATTAACGTATTTTGGGACAGTTTTTGTGCAATTTGTAGAAAAACAAAAGCCGGCAGCCGGAATTACCCCCGAAACTGCCAGCTATATATATTTTTTTGATAATTCTATTATTTTAGAAATCTGCTGTTATTGTCTTATCAACGTCCTTTACGCCCTTGCCCGCAGTTCCTCCACTCTGGCGGCGATATCCGGCTGGGCGTCTTCCATCATGTCCTTCCAGCCGTCCTCGTAATCGAAGGTGAGATCGTCTATGTCTTCTGTCTCTATGCGGCGGCAGTAGCCGTCCAGCATCGGGAAGTCCTTCTCATAGCAGTGGAAACTGTTGGCCCTGTGAGTGTAGGTGCCCATCTCCACGCCAAGCTGGTCCGCAAAGCGCTTCTGCAGCATTATCAGCGCGAAAGCGTTCATGTAAGTAGCTTTGCAGGCGTCGTTGCTGCGGAAGGTAATTATGCAGTCCAGTTTGCCGTTTCTTATGAAGTACTGTATGTGCTGAAGGCAGGCCGGGTCTTCCGAAGCGCTGTCCTTCCGCCAGTCGCGTACAAGTATGACGGCGCGGCGGCTGCTGGGGTTGCGCTTAAGCTCCTCGACTATGAACGGGAACTGCTCAACCATTCTTTCGTGGTAGGTGTAGGCCCATTTGCCCGCGGCAACCTCGAAGTCCAGTATTCCGTCCAGCATTTCCTGGCGGTACTGCTCCAGCTCCTCCGGTCCGCCTATGAACAGCTTGCTGATCATGGGCTCTGCCAGAGGCTCCGCGACCTGGAAAGTCATGGACAGTTCCTTCTGCGTGGTGTTCCAGTCCGCGCAGTCGCTTATCTCGCCTTCGCGGCTGAGCGCCGCAAGCGCTTTGTGATACGCCTCCGGAAGAGTTTTTCCGAATACCAGTACTTCTTTCATGATCTGCCTCCTGTTGTTTAATATGCTTAAAGCCCTCCGTGGGCTGCTGCTTCCGTTGTTTTCCGCGGTCCGCCGTTCCGCCTGCGCAGGGTCTACTGCTTGTTCAGACGTTCTTTGATCAGGCTTATCACCATCTCCCTTGCGACGCTGTTGTGCGCGCCCTCCGGGATTATTACGTCCGCCAGCTTCTTGTACGGCTCAACATAGGCCTCGTGCATGGGTTTTACGGTGTTAAGATACTGATCTATTACGGATTCAACGCTGCGTCCGCGCTTTATGACGTCGCGGTGCACGCGCCTGAGAATCCTTACGTCCGCGTCCGTATCCACGAACACTTTTATGTCCATAAGCTCCACCAGCTGCGGGAACGCAAAGAGCAGTATTCCGTCCAGTATTATTACCGGCGTTGCCTTTACGGTCTCCCAGGGCTGACTGCTGCGGTTGTGTATGGTAAAGTCGTAGACCGGGATCTTTGTGTCCTTGCCGGACTTAAGCTCCTTTACGCACTCTATCATTATGTCCGTGTCGAAAGCGTCCGGGTGATCGTAATTGGTCCTGGTGCGCTCTTCGTAGGTGGTGTTCGGCTGATATTTGTAGAAGGAATCCATGGATACTATGGATGCCCTGCTGCCGAACTCTTCCTTTATTTTCCTAGCCAGTGTGCTCTTTCCGCTGCCGCTTCCGCCGCAGATGCCTATTACTATGTTACCTGCCATTTTTACGCGCTTCCTGTTCTTTTTTCTTTTCCAGCCAGCACTTTCTGCACATGGCGTGATATCTGTCGTTGCCGCCGAGAACGACCTGATCGCCCTCGAAGACCACGTCGCCGTTGTCGTCCAGGCGGGCGTTTACAGTAGCCTTGGAGCCGCAGTCGCAGACGGACTTTATCTCCGATATGGACTCCGCTATCTCCATAAGCCTGCGGCTTCCGGGGAAGAAGTGGGTCTGGAAATCCGTGCGCAGACCGAAGCACAGCACCGCAACGTCGAAGTCTATGGTTACCTGCGCCAACTGGTCTACCTGCTCCGGTGTAAGGAACTGGCACTCGTCCACTATGACGGCTTTGCAGTCCCTGTAATGCTCCGCGTAGAGTTTGTACGCGTCTTCTTCCGGTGTAAGCACTACAGCCTTGGATTCCAGGCCTATCCTGGACCTTACAATGTCCGAACCGTCGCGCGTGTCTGTGGACGGCTTAAGGAAGAGCACCTTCATGTTGCGCTCTTCGTAGTTGTACTTGGTTACCAGCGCCTGAGCGGTCTTGGAGGAGCCCATTGCCCCGTATTTGAAATATAGTTTTGCCATGCTGCGTCTCCTTTTAGGGATGCCGAAGGTCTTATCGATGCGCTGTCCGCTGCAGCCTGTACCGTACGGTCTGCGGCAGACGGGCCTTTACGGCTACTCTATTACGTCCAGTATCAGCGGCATCTGCTCCGGAGCTTCTTTCCAGAAACCGGTGGACGAGAGCATAAGCTCCGCTGCCTGCTCCAGAGCCTCCGGCTTGTCCGTGGTGTAGAGCGTTGCTATGAGGTCTCCTTTAAGCGCCATCTCGCCCGTCTTCTTAGCCAGAACGAAGCCCGCGGTGTTGTCTATCTTGTCTTCCTTGGTGCTGCGTCCCGCGCCAAGAAGAAGGCTGACTTCTCCGTATTTTTCCGTATCCACGCGGAAGATGTATCCCTTTTCCGGGGCGTGCACTTCCAGGGAATACTTTGCCTTGGGGAAACGCTCCGGCTCGTATATCCAGCGCGGATCGCCGCCCTGAAGTTCCACCATCTTAGCGAAGGTATCCAGCGCCCTGCCGGAACTTATGGCTTCTTCCGCCATCTTTCTGCACTCGTCCACGCTGCCTTTTTCCGCAAGGCAGAGCATGTGAGCGGAAAGCTCCAGACAAAGCGTGCGGAAGTCCTCCGGGCCGCCGCCCTTAAGCGTTTCTATGGCCTCGCAGACCTCCAGCGAATTGCCCACGGCAAGTCCCAGCGGTCTGTCCATGTTGGTGATAAGGGCGCGGACTTTCTTGCC
>JAILDA010000050.1 GCA_024689865.1 Clostridia bacterium
GTGTTTCCTTGGGCAGCTTAAGCTGCTCAAGCACCTTGTCGTCTCTTTCGAAGAGCTTTACAGCGTACCAGCGCTGCTGCTCCTCCGGAAGATCGTGCACCACGGCCTCTTCTATGTGAGCTATTGCGTGCTCCACGGAACCGGCAAACTTGTGCTGCGGAACGGTCTTAGTGTTCTTTGCGGCGTCCACGGCAGCCTTGGCGGCTTCCATTACTCCGGTGCCTTTAAGCGCGGAGATCTCCACCACCTTGCAGCCAAGCTGTCTGGCAAGCTCTTCCGTGTTTATCTTGTCGTTGTTCTTCTTTACGAGGTCCATCATGTTGATGGCTACGACTACCGGAATTCCAAGCTCAGTCAGCTGTGTGGTAAGGTAGAGATTCCTCTCCAGGTTGGTGCCGTCCACGATGTTGAGTATCGCGTCCGGACGCTCGCCTATAAGGTAGTTTCTGGCTACCACTTCTTCCAGTGTGTAGGGGGACAGCGAGTAGATGCCCGGAAGGTCCGTAATTATGACGTCCTCGGACTTCTTAAGCTTTCCTTCCTTCTTTTCCACAGTCACTCCCGGCCAGTTTCCCACGAACTGGTTGGATCCGGTGAGCGCGTTGAACAGCGTAGTCTTTCCGCTGTTGGGGTTGCCCGCAAGGGCTATGCGAATGCCCATCTATTCCACCTCCGCTACTTCTATGTTCTCCGCGTCTGCCTTGCGCAGCGACAGCTCGTAGCCGCGAAGGTTAAGCTCTATGGGATCTCCCAGCGGCGCTACCTTCCTTACGTAGATCTCCACGCCTTTGGTTATTCCCATGTCCATTATGCGGCGCTTTACCGCGCCCTCCCCGCGAAGCTTGACTACCTTTACGGTGCTGCCTATCGCGGCGTCCTTAAGTGTAAACATTCCGTAGACCCTCCTGTTTTGCAATTATTTCCACAGTCCCGGACCGTTGGCTATGCGGCCCGGCACTATATCATTATCTTTCTGGCCATTTCGTCGCTTATGGCTATGCGCGACTCCTTGACCTTTACTATTACGTTTCCGCTCAGCGTACTGATTATGGTGACAGTGGAGCCCGGAACGAATCCCAGCTCCTTTAAATGCTGGCGGACATCGGGCGATCCGCCCACCCTCTGAACGATGTTTTCTTCTCCCGGCGAAGCCAGACTCAGCGGCATCATGACAGAAGCTCCTTTCTTTGGTTAGCTATTGCTAACCTTCAATTAATTATAGTTAGCAGCCGCTAACTTTGCAAGAGTTTTTTTTACGTTTGTCCAAAAACTTTTTATTGCCCAAACGTTCTGCTTCCGGACTTTCGCAGGACCGGCGGAACCGGTACAGAGTTCGGAAGTGTTTCCGCTTTTAATCCATCGCAATTATTGATATAATTATATAAACACTTAAGATACGAAAGGAGCGCTGCGCATGGCATTACTCGAATCCGGCGAGATGTATCTGGAAAACATTCTCATACTGTCCAACGAACTGCCCGCGGTGCGTTCCATAGACGTTGCGGACCGCATGGGCTTTTCCAAGCCGTCCGTAAGCAGAGCAGTAAAGATCCTGAAAGAGAACGGCTACATAGACGTAGATCCCGCGGGTGCGTTAACGCTTACCGCAACCGGCAGGGAGATAGCTGAACGCATCTACGAAAGGCACAACGCCCTCTCCAAAGCGCTGATGCTTTTAGGTGTGGACGAAAAGACCGCTCAGGACGACGCCTGCCGGATAGAGCACTACATAAGCGAAAAGACGTTCGAAGCAATAAAAAAGCATCTGGAACAGATGCAGTAGACCTCCGGGGATGACCCCCGGAGTTTTTTATAGTAATTATCCCGAGCCCTTTTAGTCCGCGGAGCATTTCCCGCGGGCCTTATGTTATTTCGGCAAGACCCTGTTTTTTCTGCCGGGCCCTTTTATTTTTCCGGCAAGAGAGGTAAGCACTATCAGCACGGCCATTGACCCGGACATGAAAGCAAGCAGGTGCTTAACGCATGCCGAAGACATCGGAGCGATCGAAAAGAGCCGCGGGAAGAGCATCCCGGCAAGTATCGCGCCTGCCGCGCAGGCAATAATAAGGACCACTCGCCAGACGTTCAGCGGCCTGCTTATCATCAGAAGCATCAGGAGGCCCACCCAGCCAAGAAGCACGGTGCAGGCCGTGGAGACCTCGGCCTCCGGAATACCCATGGACGCCGCGAACGCGGAGAAACCGAACACCGCGATGCAGTCCGTTATTCCTGCGGGGGCTGCTGTCCTTAGTACGTTGAACAGGAAGCTTCCCTTTATCCTTTCTTTGCAGGGCGCAAGCGCCAGGAAGAAGCCCGGTACGCCTATGGTAAACGCCGCCACCAGCGTCACCTGAGTAGGCTGCATGGGGTAGCGCGCAAAGAATATTATAGAAAGCAGCGCCGTAAGAAGCGAGAATATGTTCTTTATAAGGAACAGGCTGGCCGAGCGCTGGATGTTGTTTACAACCCTTCTGCCTTCCGCCACCACTCCGGGCATTGCCGCAAAGTCCGAATCCAGCAGCACCACCTGCGACACCTGCATCGCCGCGTCGCAGCCGGAGGCCATGGCCACGGAACAGTCCGCCTCCTTAAGAGCCAGAATGTCGTTAATGCCGTCGCCGGTCATGCCTACCGTATGGCCGTCTTTCTTAAGCGCCTTTATAAGCTCTCTCTTCTGCTCCGGAAGGACCCTTCCGAAGACCGTGTATTTCCGGGAAGCCTCGGCGATAAGCTCCGGAGTCGTAAGCTCCCGCGCGTCCACGTACTTTTCCGCGCCGTCCACGCCTGCCATGGAAGCGACTCTGGATACCGTAAGCGGATTGTCGCCGGAGATTATCTTAATGTCCACGCCCTGCTCCTTAAAGTAAGCAAAGGTCTGCGGAGCAGTCTTGCGGACGCTGTTCTCAAGCAGAATCAGACCAAGCTCCTCCGAAGAATCCGCGTCGTACTGCTTTGCAAACAGCAGCGTACGGAAACCTTGGGCGTTGTATCCGTCCACCTTGTCCTTAATGCGGTCGAAGCCCGGGCCCAGCACCATCTCCGGAGCGCCCAGCAGGTATCTTTCGCCGCCTATCCTTGCTGCAGCGTATTTGTAAACGGAAGAGAACGGCTCTATGTCCGTTACCTCCGGGAAGCTGTCGTCCGCGTCTCCGGTCTTATGCGGCTTTCCCGTGCCTTCCGCGTCTGCACCTCCGGCAAACCAAGCCTTAAGTGCTTCGTCAGTGATGTTGCCTTTGGGCATGGCGGAAACGAAGGCCGCAATCAGCGCCTTGAGCTTTTCGTCCGAAAGGTGCTCTGCATCGCCCGGCAGCCTGCCGCACAGGTTTACCAGACCGTTGACCGTCATGCCGTTGTCGGTTATGGTACCGGTCTTGTCCAGGCAGAGCACATCCACGCGCGCAAGGGTCTCTATGCTCTTCATGTCGTGGAGCATCACTCGCCTTTGGGCAAGTCTTACCGTACTTACCGCAAGCGCAATGCTTGTAAGGAAATACAGACCTTCCGGGATCATTCCTATGGCAGCCGCGACCATGGACACTATGCTGCCGGAGAAGTCTCTGCCCGCACCGAAATATTGCTGGCAGAACAGCGCTATGCCTACGGGAATTATGATTATTCCTACGGCGCCCACTATGCGGTTGAGCACGCGCATCATCTCCGAGCGTTCCTTGTGCTCCGTGGCCTTAGCCATTACCGTAAGCCTTGCAGCATAGGAATCGTCTCCTACCTTGTCCAGTCTGGCGCGGCACTCTCCGGACACTACAAAACTACCGGAGAAGAGCTCGTCGCCCGGTCTCTTTTTTATCTCGGCGGTCTCGCCTGTTATAAGGGATTCGTTTACGGATACCTCGCCGCTCTTTACTACGGCGTCGGCGCAGATCTGGGAGCCCTGTCCGAACACAGCTATGTCGTCCAGCACCAGCTGCTCCGCGGGAAGATCCACCACCGCGCCGTCGCGGACAGCCTTGGCCTTCGGCTCGTTAAGAAGGCTCAGCTGATCCAGAGTCTTCTTTGCGCGCAGCTCCTGCACCGTGCCTATCACTATGTTGGCTATCACGACCGGCAGGAAAGTAAGGCTCTTGTACGATCCGGCGATTATAAGAAGCACCGCCAGGACCGCAAATATCAGATTGAAGAACGTAAACAGATTGTCCTTTATTATCTCCCATGCGCTTCTGCCGCCGGAGACCGAGGACACGTTGGAAAGCCCGGCCGCAAGCCTTTCCTTTACCTGAGCCGAGCTTAGTCCCTGCTCCGCCGGAGGATCCAGCCTCTGTGCGGACGCAGCTATGTTCTGTTTTACTGTTTTATCGGAACTTGTATCCATCGTTTACCGCTGCCGGCAGATGCAGGTTTCGCTGCCGTCGCTTGCCGGGCTTATCAGAAGCCCAGAGAATCGTTTACGAGTATTACTTTAATGCGCCCTTCCGGCCTTGAAAAGCGAGTAATAAGGACATTACAGCAAATGGTGTCCGGCGACTTGCAGTTCATGCAGGAACCTGTCTTTGCGCAGGGCGTGTCCAGTCCGAAACGCTGCGCGTTTATAGGTGCCGCAACGTTTCTGGCTCTCTTCATGGCATGGTCTGCGTCCTTGCAGATCTTGTTCATGCCCACTATGAACAGGACATGCTTCGGTCCGTGGGCAATTGCGGAGACCCTGTTGGAGGAACCATCGACATTTACGATGACGCCGTCCTCCGTCATGGCGTTAGCACTGGCCAGATACCAGTCCGCGTCGTATGCCTTTAACACCGCAGCGCGCCTGTCTTCCGCGTGGTCGCGGTCGATAAAGTCGTAGGATCCGTTCTTTAGCGCGTCTACAAGCCCTATCTCCACGGCGCTCATGCAGCCGCCCATGGTGACCGTGCTGCCCTCCGGGATAAGCTCAAGCGCCTTCTTAAGAGCTTCCTCGCAGTCTGCCGCGTAAAAAGCTTCCATGTTGCGCGATTCCAGCCCCTTTATCACCTTCTGAGCCAGAAGTTCGTTTCTCTTTATGATGTTCTTGTTCATGAATTGCCCCCCAAAACACTAAAACGACAGTCGATCCGGCTCCGGCAAGGCCGTGCCCGCATATATTGAAATGGTTTACGACAGTTTAAGATCCCCGTCTTTTACCCATCCGAGCTTCTTTACGAAGTAATGGATGATGAGCGACAGCACCGCCGGAAGCACGAAGGATATGAGTATCAGGCCCGCCCAGTCGAAGGCGGTTATGGCTTCCTTAACGCCTGCGGCCACGTCGTTTACCCAGCCGGTGTAGACGCCTATCTGGCCCACAAGTCCGCAGGTACCCATGCCGGACGACACCGGAGCGCCGTTCATCTTAAGTTTGAACAGGCAGGTGGCTATAGGACCGGTTATTGCTGCGGTAAGCGTTGGAGCTATCCAGATGCGCGGGTTCTTAACTATGTTGCCCATCTGGAGCATGGATGTTCCTATGCCCTGGGACACCAGACCGCCCCAGCGGTTCTCCTTAAAGGATATTACCGCAAAGCCTATCATCTGGGCGCAGCATCCCGCCACGGCAGCTCCTCCGGCAAGACCGGTAAGGCCCAGCGCCGCGCAGATGGCAGCGGACGAGATGGGCAGCGTAAGAGCCATGCCCACGACCACGGAAACAAGTATTCCCATAAGGAACGGCTGAAGATCCGTAGCCCACATTATAAGGTTTCCTACCCACATGGCAGCCTTGCCTATCGGCGGGGCTATCAGCCAGGAAAGGAATACGCCTATGCCTATAGTCACCAGCGGGGTGACGAGTATGTCCACCTTAGTCTCCTTGGAGATCGCCTTGCCGCACTCCGCGGAGATTATGGCAACGAACAGCACCGCCAAAGGACCGCCTGCTCCGCCTAAAGCGTTGGAAGCAAAGCCCACGGCTATCATGGAGAACAGCACCAGCGGCGGGCACTTGAGAGCATAACCTATGGCAACTGCCATGGCAGGACCGCTCATTGCGGTAGCTATGCCTCCCACCGTATATTCCACTCCCGCGACCGTAGCCACCGGGACCATAAGGAAAGGAATGTGGAACTGCGTGCCTATGGTATTGATTATGGTTCCTATAAGCAGCGAGCAGAACAGCCCCTGAGCCATGGCTCCGAGCGCGTCTATGCAGTAACGCTTAAAGGAAACCTCTATGTCTTTTCTTTTAAGAAACTCTTTGAAAGAACTCATCTTTTGTCCTCTGTTTAAGAATAATAGGTTAACAAATATTATATAAAATAAACGGCTGAACGGTCAAGGACAATAAAACAGGCCCCGCTTTTCAGGGCGAGGCCTGTTGAACCAACTTATGATCTTCTGCGCAGCGGACAGTTTCCGATACGCGGCGCCCTATTCCGCAAAACTGTCCTTTAAGCAGCTGTAGAAGCTCTGCTTAACGGTGCCAAGATCTCCGGGGAGCCAGCTTGCCCCTATCTCTATGCTGCATTCGTCCTGCGGCACATATTTATAGGACGGATTGTAGCGCTGTATGGTCCAGTCGCTTACCATTATTACGCCCCGTTTATCCAGGACCATGGAATACGCGGAAATTACGCTCGGCACGAATTGTACCTTAGGAACATAGCCGTATTTCTCGCACGAAGCCTTAAGCAGTTCGTGCGCGCCGCTCCTTCCTTCCGGTTCGTCCGCCTTATGGACCAGGAAGAAAAGCTCGTCTTTAAGATCTCCTATGTTCAGATCCTCTTTTTTTGCGAGCGGGTGATCCGCCGCCATCAGCGGTCCCCTGGTTATGGTCGTGAGCGGATAGTAGGGAACGTTTCTGTTGCGGGTTATGCAGTTCTTTGTCGCCACAACGAAGTCCAGGGACTTGTTGATCAGACCGGATATCAGAGCGTCGTCGCGGAAAATGTTAAGAGCTATGTCTATCCCGGGATACATCTTGCGGAACTCGGCAAGCGCTTCCGGAAATACGTCCGCAATGTTCCAGTCCTCGCGGACTCCAACCCTGAGCACCGAATTCGTAAGGTTGTTAGCTGCCCTGGCTCTGTCGACTGCAGCACGGAACTCCTCTTCGGATTTTTCGTAGTAATCCAGCAGGATCTTGCCTCCGGGGGTAAGATTCATTCCGTTGGGCATGCGCTTGAAGCACACAACCCCTGTCTCCTTCTCGAAGGAAGACAGCTGCTTGCTTACGGCAGGAGGCGATATGTAAAGCGTTGCCGCGGCCTTGGAAATACTCTTGTATTTCGCTACCGCCATGAATGTCCTTACAAGTGTTTTTGTCATTTCAGCTCCTGTACCCTGCGATACGGCGTTGGCATTTCCATGTGTCGATTATACCACAGGACAAAGCGTTTCCGTTTATCTTTGTTTAAGGAAGTCCTTTACCATGCCGGCTGTCTGCCTGCCTTTGCATTCGTCACAAAGATCGTCCGTGTTGCCGGCGGCCTTCATGTATTCTTCCGTGCCGATAAGCTTTCCGCACTCGCGGCAGTAGACCAGACGGAACTCGCTTCCCCAGATGGTACGCACGCCCTTTTCGTCCTTCATCTCTATGGCGCCGGTGGGGCAGACCTCGGCGCAGCTTCCGCAGCCTATGCAGTCCCCAGAGGGCTGGTCGTAAGGAGTGCCTACATACTTCTGGGTGCCTCTCATAAGAGTTTCTATGGCGCCGTTTCCAAGGCTTGCGCAGGCTCTCTTGCACAGTCCGCAGAGTATGCACTTGTCGCCGTCCACCACGGGCTTGAGCCTTCCGATCTTAGGCGCGCCGTACGCTTCGCACATGTTTGCGATGACCTCGCTGCCCGGAGCCCTCATCCGCAGAAGAGCAAGCACCATGCCGCGCTCTTCCTTTACCTTCCGGCTGTTGGTAGATACTTCTATCTCGTGGTCGACCGGGAATACGCAGCTGGCCGTTACCTGGTTCCTGCTTCCGTCCTTCACCTCTACCAGACAGACTCTGCAGGCCGCCTGGCCGGGAAGTCCGTCGTGATGGCACAGCGTGGGAATGTCTATGCCGTTTCTTTTAGCTACCTGAAGAAGGAATTCTCCCTTTTCACATTCGCAGGCTTTTCCGTCTATCGTAATGATCATTTTCCTTTCCTCCCTTCGGTGGCTATCGCTCCGAACCTGCAGGCTTCTCTGCAGCTTCCGCAGGCTATGCACTTGGCAGGATCGATCTTATGAGGCTTCTTTACCTCTCCGCTTACGGCTCCTACCGGGCAGGCCTTGGCGCACATGGTGCAGCCCTTGCATTTGTCAGCTTCCACCTTGAAGCTTGTAAGCGCCGTGCAGACTCCCGCGGGGCATCTGTGACCGCTTATGTGCGCTTCATACTCGTCGCGGAAGTACTTGATGGTGGTAAGGATGGGGTTGGCCGCTGTCTTTCCGAGAGCGCACAAGCATGCATCCTGCATCATTTCTCCTATGGATTCCAGAAGCTCTATATCGCCCTTCTTGCCTCTGCCTTCGCAGATGTCGGTAAGTATTCCCAGCATCTGGCGCAGTCCCTCGCGGCAAGGCGTGCACTTTCCGCACGACTCCTCCGCCAGGAACTCTATGTAATATCTGGCGACTTCCACCATGCAGCTTCTGTCGTCCATTACTATCATGCCTCCGGAACCCATCATGGCTCCCTTGGCCTTAAGAGTATCGAAATCTACGGGAAGATCCAGCATGTTCTCCGGTATGCATCCGCCGGAAGGTCCGCCGGTCTGCACTGCCTTGAACGGTCTGTCGCCCTGGATTCCGCCGCCTATGTCGTAGATCAGGTGGCGCAGAGTAACGCCCATAGGTATCTCCACAAGACCTGTCCTCTTTACCTTGCCTACAAGGGCAAATACCTTGGTTCCCTTGGATCCCTCGGTTCCTACGGAAGCGAACTTCTTTCCGCCGTCGCGAAGTATCACCGGGAGGTTGGCCAGTGTCTCTACGTTGTTTATTGTGGTGGGAGCGCCGAACGCGCCTTTTATCGCCGGGAACGGCGGACGCGGCTTAGGCTCTCCGACCTTGCCTTCTACGGAAGCGATCAGCGCGGTCTCCTCGCCGCACACGAAAGCGCCTCCTCCGCGGACAACGCTGAACTTTATCTTCCTGCCGCTGCCCATAACGTTGTCGCCCAGGAATCCGTGGGCCTCGGCGTCTTTTATGGCTGCGGTAACGTTCTTGACCGCAAGAGCGTACTCGTCTCTTATGTAAAGGAATCCTTCCTCCGCGCCTACTGCAAGGGCCGCTATCGCAAGACCCTCCAGGACTGTGTGCGGATCGCCCTCCAGAACAGAACGGTCCATGAACGCGCCGGGGTCGCCCTCGTCGCCGTTGCAGCCAACGTACTTTACTTCCGCATTCTGCTCTCTGGCGGTCTGCCATTTCCTCCAGGTCGGGAAGCCTGCGCCGCCGCGGCCTCTTAAGCCGGACTGCTTTACTTCCTCGATTATCTCGTCCTGGGTCATGGTGAGCGCCTTCTTAAGGCCTTCATAACCGCCTGCAGCCAGATAGTCTTCCACTTTAAGCGGATCGATGAATCCTATGTTCCTAAGCGCAGTCTTAAGCTGCGGAGCGTAGAACGGGTTCTCTTCCTGCTTTGTTACCGGACGGCCCTTGTCGTCCTTGTACAGCAGCCTTTCTACAGGCTTTCCGCCTATGAGCGTGGTATCTATTATCTCTTCTACGTCCGAAAGCTTCACCTTGTAGTAGATGATGTCGTCGGGCATTATCTTTACCAGGGGACCGTTCTCGCAGAAGCCGTTGCAGCCGGTGCGCTTTACGAAGCATTCCGTTCTGGCGTCCGCCTTCTTTTCGGCTATGAGAGCCTCGAACTTATCCGCTATGGCTTTGCTTCCGTTAGCGAGGCAGCCTGTGCCGCAGCATACCAATACAGTGCGGGTCATCTACTTCGCCTCCTTTCTGTATTCGCCCAGGATGGACGGGAGCTTTTCGAGCGTCATCTTGCCGTAATATGTCTCGTCTACGACCATTACTGGCGCCAGTGCGCAGGATCCGAGGCAGTTGACCAGTTCCAGTGTAAACTCTCCGTCTTCCGTAGTTTCTCCCGGCGCGATCCCCAGTTCCCTGTTGATACCGTTTATCAGATTCACGGAGCCTCTGATGTGGCACGCCGTACCGTTGCAAAGCTTTATTATGTGCTTTCCGCGCGGTTTGAGCGACAGAGCCTTGTAGAACGTGGCCATGGAATAGAGTTCTGCGACCTTGCAGCCTACGTGCCCAGCCAGGAGCTCCAGCCCCTCTCTGGGTATGTAGGAATAATGCCTCTGCATATCCTGCATTACGGCAAGAGCATAGCGTCTCTCCCTGGGATAACGGTCTATTATCTCCTTGAGTATCTTATCTGCCATATGCCTCACTCCTTTCCTTCGGCTGCCGCCGTCAGCGCCTTAAGCTCGGACGCATTAAGCGATACCGCCGCGAACGGACACATTCCTCTGTCCATTGCCAGATCGAGCGCTTCCTGGTTCCTTACAGCCGCAAATCCGTAACCGAAGGCAGCGGACGGCTTTGTACGCTTTCCGCCGGAAACGGCGTCCTTTACAGCATCCAGCATGGCCTTTGCGTTTCCTGTGCAGCGGGCTTTTCTTAGCGCCTTGCCTGCAAACGCCGCACACTCCGCCGGATCCATGCCGTTCTTTCTGCAAAGCTCGTAGGCCCTGAGGAGAGCTCCGGTATCCTTTACCAGGCACTCATCCTCGAATACCACTGCAAACTCCGGCGCAGGAGACTCCACGACCCCTTTATACTTTCCGATCTCTATCTTATATTGTTTTCTGCATCCTATCGCACAGCTGTAGCAGCCTCTGCGCCTTACGACGCTGACCGGTTCTTCTTTGTCCCAGTCAAGCCTGCGCTCCAGATTCCTGTAACCTGCCAGAGGCCTTGCCTGAAGATTCTCTGCCGCCGCGCGGGATACTTTGGCGTCCGCGCTTCCAAGAGCTATGGCAAACTTGGACTGAGCGGCCTTCTTCCTTGCAGCCATGGCCAGATCCCAGTACTTATCCGGCTCTGCGGTCTCGATGACGCCGCTTCCGTTAGCGACTATTCCGACAAGATTCTTAGCTGCGAATGCAGCGCCGGATCCCGACGGACCGCTGTAGAGCCTGTCGCCCATGACCACAGCAAACTCGCAGCCTTTCTCGGCCGCAGGGCCGATTACCAGCACACCGGCTTTTACTGGGAATTTTCCGGCTATTGCAGCTGTTTTTGCATCCACGTTCTTTCCTGCAAGCGCCGATGCGGAGCGGATTTTTATTTCAGCGTCCTGGATCGTTATGTACACCGGAGACTTTGCCTTGCCGCGGATTATCATTCCGTCGTATCCGCAAAGCTTAAGCTCCGCGCCGAAGAAACCTGCCAAAGAACCTTTGGGTGCGTTCTTCCCTTTTCCGCAGTAGATTCCGTACCTGTTGGTGCACGGGCCCAGAAGCCCCGTCAGCGATCCTGTCATTATGACTATGTCGTCGTTTTTCAGGAACTTTTCTGCCAGAGCATCGATGCCCTTATATTTCTTTAATGTGGCCTCTCTTACGGCCCGAACCTCAGCTGTCTTTGCAGCCAGATCCACAACGAGGAGTTTTCCCTGCATTCCGTACATGTCGCTATTCCTCCTCTTCCTTTACCTCTATGAAGTCTATCGCTCCCGCAGGGCACACGGCTGCGCACTTGGGGAAACCTCCGCAAAGATCGCACTTTATCGTAAGTCCGAACGCTTTATGGATGTTGCCCAGTTTACACGCTGCTACGCACTTTCCGCAGTGTATGCACTTATCGTGGTCGATCTCCACGGCGCCGGTCTTTTCGTTTCTTGCAAGAGCCCCTGTCGGACAGACCTTGACGCACTCAGGATCATCGCAGCGCATGCACATCAGCGGCATCTCCGTAAAGTCATCCATGGAATAGACCTTTACCGACGCAAGCTTGGGAGATATAGCCTTGAAATGTCCGTAGGAGCATACAAGCGCGCAGCTCCTGCAGCCTATGCAGGACTCCGGCCGTATCACTATCTTTCTATACACTTTCGTCCACCTCCTGAACTGTCGTCTTACCGTCCACCATATGCGCGGTAACGGCCTTAGCCGGATGATGCTTAAGAAGTTCCAGTGCCAGATGCAGAGGTTTCTTTTCCGCCGGGCAGAACCTGGCGCACTTTCCGCACCCCACGCACGAAGCAGCAAGCATGTCCAGATCCTTTTCGGAAAGCGGTCTTTGAGCCGGGTTCTCGTTCATCTGTGTAAGGAACAGCAGCCCCAGCGGTCCCGGGAAACCTTGGTCGTCCGAACGGTATCTTGGACACATGGACTGGCATATCATGCACTCGAAGCAGGTCGTAAGCCTTATGCTGTTCTCTATCTTGCGATGAGAGGTGTCTTCGTCCATCTCTTCGAAACTGTCGTAGATGTCGTCTATGTCTCCCGGTTCGGGAAGGATCTCCTTAATGTGGTCGAATACCTGTCTCCTGTTTATAACAGTATCTTTTATGAGCGGCAGATCCAAAGGCCTTATTGTCATCTCCGGTTCTATCTGCCTTTCGCAGGCCAGACAGGGAACGTCGTTGATCAACATGGCACACTCGCCGCACCTTGCTATGCCGCACGCATAGCGGTAAGACAGCGACGGATCGTACTCGTGGTAGATCTTTTCGAGTATGTCCAGCACCATGTCGGTCGGAGGAACGTCCATGTTATAGGTAACGTATTTGCCTTTGGAATCGGGAGTGCCTTTGTAGATATTTACTTTTACCTTCATGCCTGTACCTCCCCTGCGACTGCTTCGGTGCGAAGCTCCATGCCGCCGTCCTTACCGCGGCTTATCACCACGTTCCTGAGCCATGCGGGATCCTTGTCCGGATAATCCGTACGGTAATGGGATCCGCGGCTCTCTGTGCGCATTGCGGCGGACTTTGCTACCATAAGCGCAGTTTCCACCATCAGCGGAACCTCCAGAGCGTCCAGTCTTTCTCTGCTGTATCTCGGATCTCCGTCGCTGACGTACATCTTCGGAATGATGTTGTCCCTTATGTTCTCCAGTTCCTTTATTGCGCTCTCGATCTCCGGTCCGACTCTTACCGGTCCGAGATTCATGGAAACGACATGCTGGATCATCTGCTTTATCTCGTAAGGACGGCAGCCATTGGCAACATGCCTTTCAAGAGGCTTTTCCACAGCCTTTACGGCTGCCTCGGCGGCCTTGTCGTCGAACTTGGGCGCTTCCGCGTCTTTGAAATAATCGAATGCGCTCTGTCCGGCTATTGGGCCGAGCGAGAATATCTCCGCAAACGCAACGCCGCTCAAGCGGTTGGCTCCGTGGACTCCCGCGGTGCACTCACCTACGGCGAACAGTCCGGGAATTCCGGTCTCCATCTTTGTATTGATCTTTATTCCGCCCATGAAGAAGTGCTGCGCAGGTATTGCCTCGAAAGGCTCCTCCCAGTTGCCGGCTTTCTTTCCGTAGGTCTGCACGCACTGACGGTAACGGAACGGGTTAGCCGTCTTCCAGCGGTTGAGTATGGCTGGATCGAAGCCACGGTTATCCACCGTAATGGTGCCGTCCGGATTGCCGCGTCCTTCCTTGATCTCAGTGTAGTTTCCGCGGGCGCCTATGTCTCTTGTGGTGAACTCCTTGCGCTCCGGATCGTACTTGTGCATGTACCTTTCGCCAAGGCCGTTGTAGAGCTTTACGGACGGGCCGAGCAGCGAGCACATGCCTATTATCTTGCCTCTCCTGATCTTAGGATAGGGGAAGCAGAGCGGCATGAACTGAACCATCTCCATGTCCTTAAGTTCCGTTCCCGCATCGAACGCCAGAGCAAAGCCTGTCCCGGAAAGTACGGTGGAGTTCGTTGTCTCCTCGTACAGCGCGCCAAGTCCGCCGGTAGCCATTACAAGCGCCTTGCACTCGATGATCAGATATTTGCCCTCTATGACGCTGTAGCAGATGAGTCCGCAGAGCTTGCCGTCCTTGTCCTTAAGGATCTTAACTGCTATGGTCTCCGTGAATCTTGGGATCTGCAGACGTTCTATCGTCTTTGCCAATCCGTGGCAGAAACCCAACGCCTCTCTTCTGTCCAGATAAGCTCTGGGATACGCGTGGCCTTCGCCCTGCTTAACGGTATGCATCGAGGCCGATCCCTGGTGCTTAAGATTATCCCTGTCCAGCAGAAGATCGCAATTCTCCAGATCGTAGAACGCTTTCATGCAGTTGTCCGCGACCATATGCACAAGGCCCTTGTCATTGATCTGCTGGCCGGACTTCATTATGTCTTTAAAGAAGACATCTCCGTTGTCTCCCGGGCTCTGCGTAAGGCTCGTGCCGCCGCCGGCCATTATGGTGGCTCCGCCTACAAGAGCAGATTCCTTGGTAACGAACGCCACGTTCGCTCCAAGTTTCTTAGCTCTTATCGCTGCGAGCGACCCGGCCGCGCCGCCGCCCAGGACGACTATGTCGAAAGTGAGCTTTTCATAGGGAATCTTCATTCTTATCCCCCTCCTTACTGTCGGATCTGTAGTTGACGGTTATATAAACAGCTTCAGCTATACTTATCCAAGCTTTTGCATGTTGTTATCGTAGTTTAATGATTTTGTAAAAAGGTCCACTTATGAGCGTTGCAGGGTATAGACCCTGCAACGCCCGATTCCGGTATTCTTAAGTCTTTAGAACGGGAAGAACAGCGGAGTTCCAACTATTACAAGTACGCAGGATACAACGGCGAAGAGCCAGCCGTATCTGAGGAAGTCTTTGAATCCGTAACCGGCCATGGCAACGTAGGCAACGAATCCGGCGCCCAGCGGGGTAGCGATGGCAAGAGCGGAAATAACGGTAATGCCGACAGCGAACGGAAGCGGGTTCACACCGGAAGCCTGGCAAAGCGTAATGGCTATCGGAAGTACTATACCTACGCAGGTGGAGTTGGAGATCAGGTGCGTAAGTATGAAGGTGAATACGATGAAGAACGCGAATGCAAGCATCGGCTTTCCTGCCATGTCGACAACGCTCAGAACGTTGTCAGCAAGCCACTTGTGAAGGCCGGAGCTGGTGATCGCTTTCGGCAGAGCAAGGATGATGCCCAGCCAGATGCAGATGTTCCAGTTTACATCGTGGAATGCAGTCTTGAAGTCTACGATTCCAAGGATGATAACGAGGCATGCGCCAAGCAGAGCGCCGGTAGCAAGGTCGAGCAGCTCGGTTACCCAAACTACGATCAGGGCTACCATTATGACTGCCATTATTATCATCTTCTTCTTGTCGGTAGCGGGCTTGCCTTCCTTAACGATGAAGCTCTCTTCCGGTCTGTCTCCCCAGATCTTGTTTCCGATCTTGGGTCCGAGTATGCACATCAGCAGGCAGGTGGGAACACCTACGAGAAGTCCGATCGGGAGGGTGGTGAACATCTTGAATCCCTGACCGGTAGCAGTTTCGAGAAGTCCGGATCCTACCAGATTGGAAGTGGTTCCGATAAGTGTGCACTGACCGCCGAAGCAGGTAGCGAATGCGATAGGCATCGCGATGTTCCTGAGCTTGATGTTCGGGGACGCCTTAACGACGCCGGCAGCAAGGGTGAATCCAAGTACTACTACTGTTGTGTTGGAGAGGAATGCAGCAAGTATGAAGCACAGCCATACGAGTATCCACAGAAGAGCCTTCTCGGAACCCTTGGCCAGCTTTACGGCTGCCTGGCCTATCTTGTCCACCAGGCCCGACTCGAACATGGCGGAGCTTACGATCATCATACCGAAGCAGATGCCTACGGTAGAACTTGCTATGGAGCTGAACGCGTCATTGAACGGTAATATCTTGAAAATGACGAGAAGCAGCATGCCCAGTATACCGCCGATGGACAGCGGCAGGACTTCGGTAATGAACAATACTATGGTAGCTATTACCAGTATTGCAGCAATAATCATTTGAGTAGTCATTTTTTAAATCCTTCCTTATAAAAACGATGAACTCAAAGCTTGATCCTTTATTGATGCAAATGATCCGGATCAGTCACATTTGCCCAGTCTTACGATCTCCTTGCCTTCGGTAAGGTATCTGCGCCACTTCTCTTCCACGAGGTCTACGCCGAGGCCCGGGTTGTCTGTCGGAGGCAGCAGGCAGCCGCCCTTGACCTGCATTGGGTTGTCGACGATGTCCGCGTCGGAACCTTCGGTAGTGAATCTTCCGGCCATTCCCATAACGCCCGCTGCGTATCCGCCCGGGATCATTATAGTCGGAGTCGAGAACGCGAGGTGTCCTACTGCGGACAGCTCCACGCTGGATCCGAGCTGCTCGGAGAGCACTATGAACTTGCCGGCAGCTTCCGCCATGTGCATTACCTGCTTGGCCGGGAAGATACCGCCGGAACGCGTCGGCTTGAAGTTGAAGAAGTCGCAGGCGTCCATTCTGATAAGACGCATGATCTGCTGCTGCGAAAGCGCCGCCTCGCAGGCTCCGATAGGAATGTCTACTCTTTCACGTACGTACTTCATTCCTTCGTAGTCGTCGCGGCCTACAGGCTGCTCAACTATTATGTTGCCGCAATCCTGAACTCTTCTGAGCATGTAGACTGCTTCCTTGGCCCTGTAAGCGCCGTTGACATCGATATCGATCAGCATGTCAGGTCCGATGGCGTCGCGGATGGCTTTTACCCTCTCGATGTCCTTGATCGGCTCAAGACCTACTTTCATCTTGATGCCGCCGAAGCCCATCTCGTGGAGCATTGCCGCCTTTTCAGCCATTGCCTTAGGGTCGTCGATACCGACAGATGCCCTGGTGGGTATCTTGTCGAAGTAGGGCTTGCTGGCTCCAAGAAGTTTGTAGAGAGGAACTCCCAGCTTCTTTCCGATGATGTCATGGAGAGCATAGTCCACGCCGGCCTTTGCGACTGTATTGGCATAGACGAACTTGTCCATCTTAACGTGGATCATCTCAACGTCGAACGGATCTGCTCCTTCCAGGACCTTCGGATAAAGATGATGCTGGATGATACCCATTACGGTCTCCTGGCTCTCACCACAGTAGAACGGTCCAAGTGTGCACGCTTCGCCGAGTCCGTAGATACCTTCATCTGTATAGATCTTGATGATGAGGTTATCTTCCCTCTTGCCTACGGTGCCAAAGGACTCCTTGATGTTAGCCTTGAAAATCATTGTTAATGGTATAAGTTCCAGACCAACGATCTTCATTCTTTCATCTCCTTCCTAAAAAACTATAAGTGCGATAAAAAACTATCAAAAATCAAGCCTCAGGAATTCCGGGGCTGTTTTTGTGAGGATCTCTGCGGGGCCGTCTTCCTTAACAAGATAGCTGTCGCAGTACCAGACGGTCTCCTGGTCGTCCTGAGCCACGAACTGCGGATGCACCACGAGCACCATTCCCGCACGGAGCGGAGTGTCGTCGTTCACCGCGATCTTCGGAAGCTCAACTACGTCCAGACCCTGACAATGGCCGAAGTATACGCCCATCTTGTAGCCGGCGTCTTCGGTCATCTTTATTACGGTCTTTGCAATGTCGCTGCATTTTGCGCCGGGTACAAGCAGTTTTGGCAGCACGTTTACGCAGTAGTCCTGCAGCGTTCTGTACATCTTGTCCGCGCTCGGAGTGGGCTGTCCCACAAAGGCAGTACGGACCATCTGGCACCAGTATCCGCTGGGACCGGATATCTCCGTGTTGAATATTACTGCATCGCCTTTCTGGATCTTGCGGTCCGTGGCCATGAACGGCATTATGTCGCCGGGCTTGGACAGGATGAGGTGGAAGATGTCCTGTGCGCCGTTGCAACTTAAGAAACTGTCGACCTTTGCTACTACTTCCTTCTCTGTTATGCCGGGCTTAAGTTCCTGACCGAACACCTCGAAGGACTTGATCGTAAGATCTATAGTCTCCTTCATAAGTTCGATCTCGGCCGGAGTCTTTATTACCCTGAGCTCGTCTATAAGCTTATCTGCCTCGGTGAATCTGGCTTCCGGAAGATTTGCCTTAAGATACTCAAAGGTGTAGGCGTTCATGATCTTAAGCGAAGCTACGCCGAAGTTCGCCTTTTCCAGACCCATCTGCTTGATGGTATCCACCAGAACAGGTTCCAGACCGGGTTTCTGCAGAACTACATCGTTGATCCAGGACAGCCTCTTTGCCCATACCACCTGAACGGGGCTGGGAACGAGCATCTTGGGGGTACCCTCGAGCGGGAACACTGCCACCAGGTTGTACAAAGTGTTGCGGTAGTTGGTAAGGTATTTCAGCAGACCTTTCTTTTCTATCTGAGCATCGCAGATGACCAGCATGGCGTCGAAGCCTGCTTCCTTCATCTTTGCTCTCAGGGCTTTATAACGTTCGTCTCTGTCTTTTAATGTAAGCATTTCAGCCTCCTGCTACTGGACCGTTATTACCTGCATGCCTGCGGGGATGTAGGAGTTGACCAGTTCGTCATCAAGCTCTATGCCGAGTCCCGGACCCTTGGGTACCTGAGCCTTGCCGTTGATGATCTTGCTGTTGATCTCCTTTACCATATCCTTGCGGACTATGTGGTCCGTGTCGGTGCCGCCGGTAAACATGAATATCGTTCCGAGCTCATCACAGATAGGACCTCTCTTTGTGCAGCTTGCAGCGAAGTGCGAGATAACTGCATGATTGATCCCGGGAGCGTTGTAGGTGCAGATGGCGTAATCAAGATGGTTTGCATCCATCAGGGCGCGGAACTGCAGGCCCTTGCGGAATCCACCTATTCTGTCCAGCGCGCAGTGTGCCATGTCTATGGCGTCCGCGTTGATCAGGTTTACGGTCTCCTCTATGCTCCAGGCGCTCTCGTCGGCAACTATCGGTGTGTTGACGTGTCTTCTTACGTCTACGAATCCGCGGATGTCAAGCTTGGATACCGGCTGCTCCGCGAAGTGCAGGTCGAATCTTTCAAGCTCTCTGATAAGGCGGATGGCGTCGTGAGAGTTGAATACGCCGTCCATGTCAACGCCTATCTCCACGTCCGGACCTACTGCGTCACGGACCGCTTCGAAGCGCTCTATCGCAGCCTTGATGTCCTTACCGGTCTTGCACTTGAGGCTGTTGAATCCGGCGTTCATGTACTTCTTTGCGGAAGCTACCATGTTCTCCACGGTGTCGAACGTGAGTATCCACTCTACCGGCATCTCTTCCCTGGCAAGTCCGCCTATAAGGTCGTATACCGGAACTCCGAGGATCTTGCCCTTAAGATCGTACAAAGCATAGTCGATAGGAGCTTTGGTGAGCGTGCTGAAACGCAGCACGTTGTCTATCTTTGCCAGGATCATTTCGGTGTTCATCGGATTCTGGCCGATAAGGGCAAGCTCCGCGACCTCCTTGGCCTTTGCGCAGGTAGACTCCAGATTGTCCATGCAGTAGCTCTGCGCCAGAACGCTGCTGCAGCCTACTCCGAACCGTCCCTCGTCGTCGTAGATCTTTACGATCATGTGTTTTCCGCTCGTGCGCTTATAGAACGCATGTCCTATAGGCTGCTCAAGAGGAACATTTACAGGAATGATCTCTACTTTCGTGATTTTCATAACTTGTCCTCCCAGATATCTTAAAAACCTATCGCTTTAGTGATCAGTATTTGCCGTAGACGTCCAGCGTCTCGAACATCGCGTCTATGTTCTCCAGTTTGGCGTTGCCCATGCAGGCATTGGTGTCGAATATGTAGCCGCCGCCCGGAGCACAGATGTCCAGAAGTTTCTTTACTTCATCGACCACCTGCTCCTTCGTTCCGTGCTCAAGCAGGTAAATGGACAGGTTTCCGGTAAGGCACACCTTGTCGCCCAGCACCCTCTTGGCCTTTGCCATATCCGCCTTTTCCAGATGCAGCACACACTTGCCGACAGGGATGTCCGTCATCTGCTCTATCCTTGTATCGTACGGTCCTTCGCCGTAAAGTACCGGAGTAACGCCCAGGTCTATGAGTGCATAGATGAGTTTCTTAAGCGGCTTCCAGTAGAGATCCCTAAACTGGTCCGGGCTCATGAATCCGTCCATTCCCTTGTGCAGTGGGAAGTACACTCTCTTGTAGGGCATCTCCTTGCCCTTAAAGTACTGCCAGCTGTCTATTTGGATATCCGCAAAGAAGTCGCATGCTCTTTCTATGTCCTCCGGGCACTCCAGAAGGTCCTCGAAGGTGCCCATGGTGCCGCGGAAATAGTCGCTTATGATGTCGAACGGCGCCTCGCCGAAACCGTTCTTAAATCCCGGGAAGCCCATTTCGCCGAGCTTTCTGGAAAGCCTGGCATTGGACTCGTCCGCAAGCCTCTCCTGCTCGCCTATCTTTCCGAGCAGTTCGTAGGCCTCCATAAGCTCCGGTGTGCCTATGGATGCCAGGAACTTTGTGCCCAGTATGGATGACGGGTTGAGTTTGAACTTGGCAAGAGGCGCAAGTTTGGGAAATGCTCTGGGAATGTATTTTCTGAGCATGTAGCCGGTGAAGTCCGAGAGCATCTCGTCGTACTCGTCCTGCTCCATGTATTCGTGCTCTATTACCTGATAGGTGCTGGTGTCATCCACCATGGTACCGGGCTTTCCCGGCCAATCTATCATGTTGGACCCGGCGAGTTCGTTAGCCAGGCCGCTTCTGTGGGGGTTAAAGTTGTGCGCGTCCGGATGATAGCGCTCGAAGAACCTCACCACGGAATCCTCAGCCTTTTCGTATTCATACATGGATTCCTTAAACGAAGATCCGAACAGAAAATAAGGAACACAACTGAGCATGGGTGCGACAGGAACATGATCGGGCTCTTTCAATGCTATTGCATCGTTTACGACCTTTACCCTGTAATCGTATATTTCTTTAACAGTCATCTTTTCCTCCGCAGTTAAGGTCTATATAGAATTGCAGTAAACGCGTTTGCAGGGGTCTTTCCCTATATTTATTATGAGGGATTGATAATTATTGAACAATTACACCTTTAACTAATCGCGATTAACACAAAAGTTAACATTACTGCAGTTTAATACCTCTCCGTCAGAAATAAAAAAGAGACCGGACCGTTTGAAAACGGTACAGTCCCGGTCAATATGCCCCGTTCCTTGCAGATGCGGGGCCCCACATGATGTTTTACTTAACTATTTAGCCAATCAGACGCTCCGAATTAATAAATCTCTTAATGTTATTGCAGAAAGTATCCACTGCTCTTCCCATGTTCAGCGGAGAAAGCGCGGAACTGTGGGGCGTTATTATTACATTATCCAGATCGCGCAGCGGGCTGTCCTTTGGGAGCGGTTCCTGCTCAAACACATCCAGCGCTGCGCCGGCTATCCTTCCGTCCTTAAGCGCTTCGCACAGAGCTTCCTCATCCACTACTGACCCTCTTCCCATATTTATGAAATAACTGCCCTGCTTAAAGAAGCCGAAAAGCTCGCGTCCGAACATCTTGTTTGTCTTTTCCGAAGCAGGCACGAACAAAAGCACTATATCGCACTGAGGCAGCATGTCCGGAAGCTCTTCGGCAGAATATATCCTGTCTGCGGGCTCGTTACCGGACGGCCTTCTGCGACAGCCCAGGACCTTCATGCCGAGAGCCCTGCATTTTTTTGCAGTATGCGAACCTATCTCGCCCATGCCGACTATCCCTACAGTCTGTCCCGCGGCTTCTTTGGGACAGTTTTCCGGAAGAGGCTTCCTCCAGACGCGTTCCTGCGCACACCGGATATAGAACGGCATTCCGCGCAGAAGCATAAGTATGTACATTACGGCAGACTCCGCCATTGGGTAGCAGAATACGCCCTTCATCCCTGTTATGACCACATCCGGACGGCTGTCTCTTACCGGCTGCAGCTTTTCGGTCCCGGCGGACATGCTCTGTATCCATTTCAGACTCTTTGCCCCACTGATCCATTCCGACGGACAGTCCATTGCCCAGCAGCACAGCACCTCCGCGTCCGGACAGATCTTTATGAGCTCTTCCTCGGATCCGGCGCAGAAAACATCCGCCCCTCCTCCGGCGCTGCTTATCTTTTCTTTAAGTTCCGGCGTAATGCGCCCCGGTCTTGCCGGGCGCTCTTCGTGCAATATGGCTATCCTGAGCATCTCAGTCTCCCTTCTGTCGTTTGCTAATACTAATTATACTTGCCTTTCGGTACACTTTACAAGTTTTTGCGTTTCTTGCCGCATTCCTGCCCGAATCTACAAAAACAGTTGCCCGTTTCTTTACAATTTCTCTACATTCGTTGTTTATCATAAAGCTGCAAAAGGACATACGGTCCTAAGCATCATGATAACCGAACATACTCCCGGACAGACCGGCAGCGCAGAAAACGAGTACCGGCCTCAGGGAACATACATAACAAGGAGAAACAATAATGAAGACCATAAATAATAAAAAGAAAGCCCGGATAGCAACCGTCATAGTCCTGGCGGCAGCGCTGGCAGCGGTACCTGCGCTCGCATTCGCGGCGCCCGGGCAGGGCGGCTGGGGATGGAACCAGAGCAGCACCGCAAGCTACGCAAGCGAACCCACGGAAGTAGTAACAAGCGAGCTTACATCCAACAGCGCCGAATCGCTGACCCCGGACGTCGCAAACGCCGAGACCATAGTGATGAGCGCGGACAACAATAACGTAAAGATCAGCAAGTCCGGTACATACATAGTTACCGGCACCTGCGCGGACGGCAACCTGGCCGTAAAGAAAGGCACCACCGGCGTAGTCCTGATCCTTAAGGACCTGGATCTTACCAGCAGCGTTGGAGCCACCGTATCCCTCAACAAGGGAACCGAAGTTAAAGTAATAATCGAAGGAAACGTCACCCTTACCGATGCCGAAGACATTGCGGACGAAGAGACCGACGATTTCGACGGCGCGGCCCTTAAGGCCAAGACCGGGTCCTCCGTAGTGCTTACCGGAACAGGCACCCTTAACTTAAACGGTGTCTGCAAGAACGGCCTTAAGGTCTCCGACCTGGAAGAAGACGACATAGCCGACGGATACACCAACGCCAGCTTCGTGATCGACGGCAAGGACCTTACCATCAACATCACTGCCGAGGGCGACGGGATCAATTCCGGCACGGACCTTACCATAAAGAACGGAACCATCACCGTAAACGCCGGTGACGACGGAATAAAGGCCGACTACATCCTTACCATAGGCGAAGAAGGCACCGAAGGTCCCACCATCTATGTTGCTAAGGCCGGCGAAGCCATAGAAGGCGCAACCATCAACATCTACAGCGGAAACATCACCGTTAACTCCACAGACGACGGCATCAACGCCGCCAACAAGGATCTGACGGATTACACCTACTCCCTCAACATCATGGGAGGCACCATAAACATCACAGCCGGAGCTGACGGCATAGACTCCAACGGCAACGTCAACATCCTCGGAGGTCTTACCACAATCGCAAGATCCGCCAGCAACGGAGGCGAAGGCGGTCTGGATTACGAAGGCAGCTGCTACGTTAAGGAAGGATGCCTCGTCAACCCCTACGGAACTACCATGGACTCCGGAAAAGGCGGCATGGGCGGAAACGGCGGGTTCCCCGGCTGGGACGGCCAGAACGGTCAGACCCCCGGTCAGAACGGCGGCAGACCGGGCTGGGGCAGCCAGAACGGCACGATGCCAACGCCTCCGGATCAGGGCAGCGAAGACGGAACCATTCCGGCTCCCCCGGACGGCAACATCCGCGACGAGAACGGAAACAGGCCCGGATGGAACGGCAAGAACGGAGGAACGGACCGACCGGAGATGCCCAAGGGCGGAAACGGACAGGCTCCCGGACAGAACGGCGAAGCTCCGGCCACCCCGGATGCTCTTCCGGACGGCAGCGACGCTCAGACCGAAAGCAACTGGTTCCAAAACGCATGGCAAGCCATAATCAACTGGTTCAAAGGACTGTTCAACTGACCGGACATACCGGCACTGGATCCGGCAAACAAACAGATCAAAAGGCGCTCCTTAAATAAACACGACAAAGCAAAACCCCGGGGTATTCTCCCGGAGTTTTGCTTTTCAGATCTGTTCACAGTCTTGACCGGCTAGATCACTTCTATCTGGCAGGATCTCATGGTCTCCAGCGCAGCAAGGTGCTTCTCCGGTGTAACGCCGGCGCAGCACGCGGAGTCCACGGTTATCTTAAGTTCCGGCAGCGCCGCCTTTATAAGCAGCGCGTTTGAAACCACGCAGATATCCGTGCAAAGCCCTATCATCTCCACTTCTTTTAGGCCTTTTATTTTCTTAAGGTCTGCGGCCAGCTTCTCGCAGCCGAAGGTCGGCTTCTCGTAAATGACGGCTTTGTCCAGAAGCTCCGCTATGTCCGGTCTTATCTTCCAGCCGTCCGTACCTTTTATGCAGTGCTCCACGGGAAGATTTCTGCCTTCCTGAGTCTTAAGGTAGTCCGGCCCGTGCGTATCCATGGTCGCGATCACGTCCTTGGGCGGATACGAAGCGATCTTTGCCTTAACAGCCGGCACTATTGCCTCCGCCTCCTTGGTCCCCAGCGACCCGTCTATGAAATCGTTCTGCATGTCTATGACTATCAAGAGTTTCTTCATCTGTGTCCTCCTTTTAGCGTTTTTAGCGGCCCCCGATGCATCCGGCGGACCCGGTCCCACAGTTACCTCTGCTAATACTTCATGAACAGCGGCAGGAACTTCCTTGCCACCTTGTAGACCGGCCCTTCCAGCACTTTGGCGGCGTTGGCAAGCTCCTCCCTTATGGCTATCCCCTGAGGGCAGTGCTGCTCGCACTTGCCGCATTTTACGCAAAGCGACGCGGAAGTTGGCTCCTTGCGTAGCAAAGTGCACATGAAATACTCCTTAAACGCCGTAGGCCAGCCGTCCGAATACCTTGTATTGTAAGCCGCAAACGTCCCCGGAATGTCCACGCCCCTTGGGCACGGCATG